>CAMZCW010000001.1 GCA_947305045.1 uncultured Bacteroidales bacterium
ATTCTCCAGGAAATAGCGGTTGAGGACCTGGCAGCGGATGTCTTTCCAGTTGCAGTAGTCCCCGCGTACGGCATTGTACGAGTACCCCAGCCCGTAGTTCCGGCGGAACAAATCGCGGGTTTCCACATCTTCGGCCTTTACCCAGTTGTAGCCCCCTTCCGGCATCCATTCGGGGGCCTCGTTCTCTGCGGGAGAGGGGGGCATCTCCAGGCCCCGGCAGCTCCATAGAAGAGCGGCCAGGCCCAGGAGGCAGGTCATATGAAAGAACCTTTTCACGCACTAAATATTGACAAGGGTAAAGCCCTGAGGCACTTTATCCGTAAAATGCACGCTGTTCATGGTATAAACAAAGCATTCGTTCAGGAAATCGTAGAGATTGCCCTTCCCACCGTTTCCGTAGTAGCCTTTATCGTCATAGGAATACCCGTCGTTATTGATGCACTGCGGAGCAATGCGGACATACTGGCAATAGCGCTTTTTGCCTTTGAGGAATTTGTACGACCCGTGTTCGGCCCCCAGTACCATGATTACCTTTTTGTATCGGCCCAACGAATAGTCGCTCCAGTGGCTATAGTCATCTTTATTTGTTGCGAACCCATCCTGGCCCAAAGTGGGAAAATCTTGATTTTTGGCGTCCCTGGAATAGCAGGCAAAAGGAAACACCTCACCGGGGAACCGGTCCACAATCTTCTGCTTCTTGCGGGCGTAGATTTTGCTGTCTGCGCACAGCAGAAGGTAGTCGCTGATGTCATTGATGCGGCAGCTTTTGTCGTGGCCGCTGCCATGCCTGGGTTCCCACAGTTCGCTCCATCTGTTGCTGAATAACTGGCCTTTGCCGGCACCCATGTTAACCAGCGTCCCCGGACTGCTGGTACTCCGGCTTTCCTTTACGCACACCCAGTACACGCCCTCGCCAAAGTACACGTCTCCCCGGCGACAGGGGGAAGAAAAGCTGTTGGTACCCCACTGGTCTGCCGTACGGTAGATGATTTTGGTAAGATGGGGGACGCAGGGAATCTCCACGCTGACATAGCCGGAGTTGTTCCCCTCCCCTTGGCGGTGGAAAGTGAGTTTTCCCAGTTTGAGGTGCGTAAGGTCTGTCACCAACCCATCCGCCGTCTCCGAGACAAAGCGGTTGTCTCCTACCAGTGAACGGAAATACGGTTCACTCAGAGAAGCTTCTTCTACGAATACGCTTCTCTCGGAGGGTGCATTCGCATCCAGGACTTCGCCAATGGTGGGCTCGAAGGTTTTCCCTTCGAACACAAAGTCAGTCTCCTCATCGTTGTCAAAGACTACGTCGGTCAGCGCTTCCAGTACATTCTGGATGGCTAAAGCTTCGCGTTCCTTCTGCTCTTCGGCCGCTTCCGTCTCTTCCGCATTGTCCTTCCGGCAGCCCGCGACTACGGACAGCCCCAGAGCGGCCATCAGGCAAAACAGGATGCATTTCGTACTAGTCCACATAACGTTTAATTACCTCCAACTTAGGATATTCAAACTTGTAGTTACGCACAGGACGTACGGGATAATAGTCCTCGTGCCAGTCGCCCAATACGTCGTAACGAATGAGACGATAGTTGTTGTCCAGCACCAGCAGCTGGGGGTCGTCGCCGCCGTTGTCCACGACGGAGAACAGGTGGAGCTGCCCTTTGTAGCGGAGCGCCAGGCGATTGTCCGGGAAGGCGGCACGTCCGTTCAGCACGTCGCTGATGCCCCAATAGCCATTGAAGCGGGCGTCGAAGCCGGAAAGCTGCCCCGGGAACAGGGCCTTGGGATTGAAGCCCAGGAAGGCCTCCAGGCCCCTCACCTCGTCCGATGTAGGCATGTACCAGCGCCGCTCATTGCCCCAGGTCCAGTCATTGTCTTCCATGATGATGTCGTTAATCTGGAAGTCGAAGCGGGTGTAAAGGACGCCATCCTCCACCTGCTCGTCAAAGTACAGGTAGCCGGAATGCGGGTCTTCGCAGAAGCCCATGGGGTGATCAATATCGGCCCGCGTCCAGAAATAGCTCCCTACTTTCACAATAGGGTGGCTGTAGGCCTTGCGCGGGTCCAGGAAGTAGAACGCATCGTCCCGCACCTCCCGGCCTTTCCGGCCGTAAGAAGAAAGGTCCACCGGACTTTCCGGCATCAGGCTGCCGTTCACATACCAGAAACGGGTGAGCACGGAGTCCGGAGCCATGTCCGGGAAAGGATTCACGTAACAGTCTCCTCCGCTAAAGGCCACATAGGCAGGCCGATGGGTGCCGTCGCCCGGGAAAATGCCCTGGTTCAGGCGGATGCCTCTCTGGTAGATGGGATAGGCAATGGTCACGCGCTTGTCGGAGCGGATGGCGGGCACATACTCGGAACACACCTCCAGTATGGGTTCTCCCGCCATGTACAGGATGCGGCACAGGCTGCCCGCCCCTCCCTCGGGGAAAGTAAAGAGTGCCTTGTCTTCGCCCTGCGGGTCTATCGGGTAGATATCCATTCCGGTGAAGCTGTCCTCGAGGACATTGTCCGAGCGCTGGCTCAGGGCAAACGTCACGCGCATAAAGTCCTCACGGACGTCTTCCGTCACCAGGTCCCACAAGGGTATGAGCTCGAAATGAATCACGTCCAGCGAAGGGTCTCCCTGGAAATGTGGGCTGTAATTAATGGAGGCCAGCCAGTCCGTAATACGGGCCGGGTCGATTTGTCCGTTGACGGACAGTTCGCTTATCTCCTTCTCCAGCGCCTGCACCTGGGCCGCACCGCCGCCGCGCACCTCAATGGCGCTTATGGCCTCCCCCTGCGAGGTAACCACAGGCGACTTGGGCGTGGACGGTTCGCGGTTCATGCCCGTACGGTCCCCGTCGGCAATCTGCCCCAGCGTGAAGTTCACCTCCTGCTCTATCTCTTCCCGGGAGTTGAAGCTGGCCGATTTACGCATGGTGAAAGAATAGTCTATCCGGCCGCCCAGGTCCACCTGCAGAATCACATGCGTGCCAAACTCCGTAAGCACGGACTCGATGCGTTGCCTGCGGGTTTCCCCGCTGACCCGGCGGCATTCGAGAAGGCGCATGGAAAACTCATTCGAATAGGGCACTCTCCCCTCCCGCTTCAGGTCCAGGAGGGCGGCCGCCAACGATATGAGCACATTGCTAATACGCATGGCTGGCCTCCTGTTCTAAAGCAATGGGTCTATACTGGGCTTCCCATTCTATGTACTGCTCCTGCGAGAACTGGCAGGGGAGTTTCTCCAGCCAAAGTAAAAGCTGCTTAGGGCTCAGTTCAAAATAACGTGGATTGTACTGAATGTACACATGGCCGGTGGACAGGCCAAAATCCTGATGGGCCGGCCAGGGTTCCCCTTCCAGCCACCGGCCTATGTAGTCTTTGACAATACCACCCAGGTCATACACCAGCGAGAAGGGCAGGATGTCGGAAAAGGGACTGCAGTCTTCTCCGACGCCGATGGAGAAATAATAGCAGTTGTTCGAGAACATGTAGGCGCCCATCCGGGATGCGCCGCACACCGGCACCAGCATATCGGCACGTTCCGGCCCCATCTCACCTGTCGCATGAGTGTACAGATAAGTGAAAAGCTCGTCCGGCATATTGACTCCCTTGTAGCTGTCCGAGAGGACCAGTTTCCCGGCTTCCACGTTGGCGGTGTCTTCAAAGCCTGCCTGGATGCCGTCCGCTACGGTATCCATCATGCGGTCTCCGTCCAGGGCCTTGATGATATACACATTAGGAAAGCCCCCACACAGGGCCCCCGCCAGGTAAGCGCCGCCATAGCGCTTGAGTTGCAAGGTGGCAACGCCGTTTTCCAGGGTTTGACGGCTGTCAAGCAGCAGGACACGGCCCTTGCCCGGAGAAAGGGATGGGGCCAGAGCCTCATACTGGACGCCACATAACAGCAGCATGCTGCGCTCCCCTGCACTTTCCTGCCACTGCCGGGCCATGCCGCGGGCCTGGTCCAGGGTTTCCGGCCGAAGCAGGGAATGGTTTACCTGAGGATGCTCCGCCATGCTCTCCACCACAGCCTTGAGGATGGCATCATCGTAACCGGCGCCGCTAAAGCTGACACCGGGCGAAAACAGTACGGTAAGACTCTGCTGCTCGGGCACTTGTGAACCAGGAGCATCTTTCTGACACCCCATAACAATGCTCAAAAGCGTGAGCAGCGCTGCTATTTTTTTCACAAAAAGCACCTCACGTGTACAATTAGCAACGCAAGATACAAATTTTTTTTGAAAAATCTCATTTATATAAGGTTGCACTTTTGTCAGATTTTAACGACGCCGGTACCGGTTTCATCCACGAGTCCTTCCACAAGACTTTACCCGCGAATGGTTCGCCGGAGGTCCCTCCACGGGCACGAAAAAGCATCAAAACGTAGCACTGGCGGACCTTTTGGCCCGCCAGCGGCGCATTATCGGCTCAAACCGTGTCGCCAGCGGGCCCTAAACAGTTGACGCCAAGTGTATTTGGGATATAAAATAACGTGAGTACGACTTCGGAAAGAACGAGTAGGCCGCCAGGCCTGCCATGAGATTGACCGTGAACCCTACGACCGACCTGTGTCCGGAGTGTTCAATCTGGGCCATGTTCTTCAGTTTTGTAATCAATTGAATGCCATCCACAAAGAGCTTGGAGAAGAGGTCCTTACAGATATAGCCCTTGTCGCCGACCAGTTTGCCGAAGATTTGCTCGAGAAAGGACTTGTCCCGCTTGGGAGCAAGTCCATTAATCTTGATAAATCTGTCGTAAACTTGGCAGAAATCATCCGCCATACAGAAAATTTCCGAAATACTGCTCCTTAGCCAGAAACAAGAGTATAAAGATGGATATTGGGAGAACTGAAGAAGGAATCAGTTACCGAGAAAATCTCGGCAACTGCCCCCGATGGCAAGAACTATCAGACGCACCTGTTTCATCACAGGCCTACACTGCGGTTATCGTCCCACCATCTGGACCCATGACAGCACTCGGGCAACAACAATTTGTCTAAAAGGAGGGAGGTTAAGGCACGGGGGGCTCCAGAGGCCATGCTAGCGAGGGCAGGTGTGCAGAAAAAGAAAATCGCTGAAACTCAATGAGTTCCAGCGATTTCTGTGGAGGTAGTCGTCCAACTCAAAGGTTGCCCACCCTATACGGTTAGCCACGGGCCCAACGCACGCGCCCAGGAAACGCTCTCCAACCGGATGCATATACTCCTCCACGGTCTTGTGCCCTACAACAATGTTCTCAAGGGCGCCATTCTTATCTGGAGTCCGCAAAGACATAACACGAGCGCCGTAATTTGTGACCGTTAATGTAATGTCCCGGGAATGAAGTGTATAAACATCGGCCTTCTGCCCGCAGGAGAAGAGCGAGATCACCAACACTGTTAGAATAGACGCATTATTCATTATTTAATACCGTATTTCCTCAAGATCTTAAGGATAGGTTTTTCAATTGAGCGGGCCCAGAGGTAATAGCCGTAGTCGCCGGGATGGATGCCGTCCACAGACCATTCGTGTGAGCCGTCGTCACTTTCCGGCTGGATATAATAGACGTCACTGTAGCGTTTAACGGCAATCTTCATCAGGGAATCGGCCACGTGCTGGACCCCGGACTGATTGGCTTCGTGATGAGAGCAGAAATTACGGTTCTCCCGTCTTATCGTTTGCTGGAATATCAGCGGCTTACCTGGATGTGCGGCCTGAAGCCGTTCAATGAACGGGAAAAGACGCTCCTTGATTGTTTTCACATTTGGATTGGAGAAGGTGTCAAAGACATAGGCATCGGCCTCCACATCGGCCAGGACATCTGCAAAATACGGCTGCATCTTGCAGTTGCCGCTACATCCAAGGGGGAGCATCTGGATGCCGGTGTGGCGGGTAAACTGGTCCGGATATGACATTCCTGCACGTGATGTAGAGATGCCCTGGGTAAAACTGGATCCGTATATGGCCACCCTATGGCGGAAGGGAGGGTCAATTGCTTCCAAAACGCACCCTTCCTCTACGCCAATCTTCAAAGATGAAAGTTCACTATATATGGGAAGGTACAGAAGACACTCTTTCATTGAGTTTCCCGTATAACGGATAAGGCTGATTTCTTTTTCAGGATTATCCAGATTGACGCCGCGGCTGATAGCCCAGACCCACTTGCCGTTCTTCTTAATATAGAGGTCATAACCGTGTTGCGCATGTCCTGTGGTTGAGCTACTCCTATGTGAGAAGTTTCCGGTATGGCGGATATGGATAGATGGAGAATCCGTCCGGAAAGCAACCGCAAGCCCTGCCGGGCATCTCACCTGGAAGTTCTCATGGGAGGTAAATCCCTTATACACCACCGTATCCACCCTGTGATAGGGATTGGGCGTATTCATAAGTTTGCCGATAAGCGTCAGGTCGGAGGCTTCGGTAAACACATAGTCAGGGGCATCCTGAGCATGGATTCCAAGGGCGAAGCCCAATGACAATACTACAAGGAAAAGTCTTTTCATAAGCTAAAAAACTAAAACACAACCGCCCCCGGGTGCAAGATGCACTGTAACGGTGTCTGATTCTATACTGATTGTTTCCTTTTTATAATCCTGTCCGTTGCGATGGGCGTTGACGCCGTCCTTCCATAGTGTGGCCGATGTTGCCGGGGCCGGCAGTTGGATGGTGATGTCCCTGGCGGCCCAGTCTGTCATGGCTGCCACATACCACTTGGAGCCACTTCGTCGAGCCATCACCACATATTCCCCGATGCGTCCATCGATGGCTATAGTCTCATCCCACACCGTTGGGATAGAGGCTATGAAGGATGTACATTCCGGCTCTTTCATATATGCCGATGGAGAGTCGCACAACATAGTGAAAGGAGCGTCAAACACCACGTACTCAGCCAGCTGGCGGCAACGAGTGCCCTGGCTCATGGGCTCGCTGTTGACAGGGGTATAATGTCCCTTGGCAGCGTTCCGCATTGCCCCTTGCGTATAGTCTGCCGGACCGGCCACAAGACGGACGAAAGGAATGGTGACATCGTAGGTAACCTCATCCCAGTCGGCCTTGGCCCATTTCATGTTCTCAAGGCCGGCTACGCCTTCATGGTTAAGGACATTGGGCCATGTGCGGGTAAGGCCCGAAGGCTTGAAGGCGCCGTGAAAATCCACGAACTGGTGATATTTGGCCGCCGTACGCGCCGCCTTCTCATAAAACTGTACCATGGGCTGGTCGTCCCTGTCCATGAAATCGATTTTCCACCCCGCTATACCCATCTTTGAATAATACTCACACACGGCTTCCATATCCTTGTTGAATGCCCAGTATCCAGCCCAGAGGACAAGCCTTACACCACGTTCGATGGCGTAATTGCTGAGCATCGGCAGGTCAATTTCCGGGACCACCTGGAACAAATCGGCCTTCTTGTTCACCGCCCAGCCTTCGTCCAGGATGACGTACTCAATGCCGTTTGCCGAAGCAAAGTCAATGTAATACTTATAGGTGTCGTCGTTTACCCCGGAAGGGAAATCCACGCCGGTGATGTTCCAGTCGTTCCACCAGTCCCAGGCCACTTTGCCGGGCCGCACCCAGGAGAAATCACCTTCGGCAGGTGCCGACAGTTTCCAGACAAGGTCATTATCTGCAAGGTCCTTGTCCTCCCGCGCAATAACAACTATTCTCCAGGGAAGGGGTTCTCCCTGTGAGCCTTTATATATATAGTCTTCGCGCGCAGTGACAATACCCTGCAGCATATTGTGACCTCCCTGCTGGATTTCCTTGGGATAAGGGGCAAATACACCTTGCAGGCCCTTGCCGCCATCCGGATTGGAAAGGTACATTCCCGGATAGTTCCGGAGGTCAGTTTCCGTAATGCAGAGTTTAACGCCACCGGAGCCGTTCACGGTAATGGGCAGAAAGGCAAGTCTGCCACTTTCCCATTCCGACAGGCCGATGAATGAATAAAGGTTCTCGAATGAACTGAAAAACTGGTCTCCGAGTTTCCTGCCGGGATTAACGTAGGGAACCCATGCCTTATGATCTCCGGGGAAGTTAAACGAAGCCTTCTCAGAAAGAATTGTAACGCCCTTTTTTGTGACAAACCTATATGCCGCGCCGTCTTCATATACACGTACGACAAGGTCAAACTCCTTTGCCTGCAAAAACAGCTCATTATAATTGTCCTTCACATATCTGCGCTTGAAATTCTGTGCCGGGACAATCTGATTTACGCTCTTTCGGGTCACCTTCCTGAACTTTGCCTTAGCCCCGTAGACAGTGCCGTCTGATAGAGTTAAAGCTATTTCTGACGGAGCAATCAGGACTTTATCACCCAAAGAGACACTCCAAAGCAGGCGTTCTCCATTTTGAATCAAAACAGAGACTTCTCCTCCCGGAGACAGCACTTTATAATCCTTAGCCTGAATAATCAGAGCGCCAAAGAGGGATATCAAAAAAGCAAGAATTCTCTTCATCAAATATGATGGGCTAAAGCGTATTCAATGCCCCGGAGTTCTGCCAGGGAACGGAGCCGGCCGTAGCAGGAGTAACCGGGATTGGATTTACGGTTAAGGTCATCACACATCTGGTGGCCATGGTCAGGGCGCAGGAAAATACGGAACTGACGTTTCTGCTCCACCTCAAGCACAGCCTTCATCATCTCATAGACCGGAACGTCACCTTCCAGGAGGTTAGCCTCATAGAAGTTGCCCTCAGCATCCCGTTTGGTGGAACGGAGATGCACAAAGTCAATCCTGTCACCAAACTCCCTCATCATGGCAGGGCAGTCATTGTCGGCCCGTACACCTAATGAACCGGTACAGAGATTCAGACCATTGGACGGGTTTGGAACCGCCTCGATGAGCTTTCTGAAATCATCGGCCGTGGACATGATACGCGGCAGGCCAAGGATAGAATACGGAGGGTCGTCAGGATGAATAACCATACGCGAACCAACCTCGTCGCACACAGGACACACCTGTTGCAGGAAGAAGATGAGGTTGGCGCGTAGGGTATCTGCGTCTATGCCTTTATATCTGTCAAGAGCCTGCTGGAACTGCTCAAGAGTAAAACTTTCTTCGCTTCCAGGAAGACCGGCAATCATATTTCGGGTGACGAGTTTTTTGTCATCTTCAGACATAGAATCATACCGTTCCATGGCGAGGGCTATCTCTTCCTGAGAATAATCCGACAGCGCTCCGGGACGCTTGAGAATAAACAGGTCGAAAGCCTGGAAGGCGGCACGCTCAAACCTCAAAGCGCGGCTGCCGTCGGGCATCTCGTAGAAGAGATCCGTGCGCGTCCAGTCCAGAACCGGCATGAAGTTGTAGGTGATGGTGTGGATGTCGCAGGCGGCCAGATTCCTGATTGTCTGCTTGTAGTTCTCTATATACCTAAGGTACTCCCCTTCCCGCGTCTTGATGTGCTCATGCACAGGGACAGATTCAACCACGCTCCACACAAGGCCCTTGGCGGCGCACTGAGCTTTGCGTTTTTCTATCTCCTCAATGGTCCAAACCTCCCCGTTGGGGATATGATGAAGGGCGCTGACTATGTCTGTCACGCCTGCCTGGCGGATGTTATCCAGGGTGACAGGGTCACCCGGGCCATACCACCGCCAGGATTGTCTCATAAGATACATAGGCTCTAGATGGTAAAACTGTTAAACCCGCCGTCAACAACGGCAACTGTCCCGGTCACACCCTTCGAGGCGTCGCAGGCTAGATAATGCAGAGCTCCCACCAGTTCATCGGGCTCCAGGAAGCGGCCGAAAGGTGTATGTGCAAGGATCTTGTGGGAACGGTCTGTGAGGGAGCCGTCGGGATTGGTAAGCAAGGAACGGTTCTGATTGGTGAGAAGGAATCCCGGAGCGATGCCGTTCACGCGGATTCCTTCGCCAAACTTCATAGCAAGTTCTCCGGAGAGCCACTGCGTCCAGCTGGCCATCCCGGCCTTGGCGATGCCGTAACCCGCCACGCGAGTGAGCGGGCGGAAGGAAGACATGGAGCAGAAGTTGATGATGGCACCCTTCTTCTGGGCTACCATCGGCTTCACGAACACCTTGGTGGGGATTACCGTGCCGAAGATGTTCAGGTCGCACACCTTCTTCATCGCGTCGATGTCCAGGTCGGCGATGGTCTGGTCCGGCTGCACGTTGGCCGGGCCCATATTGCCGCCGGCAGCGTTCAGCAGGATGTCGATGGTGCCATAGGCCGCCAGGATGTCGGAAAGGTTCTGTTCCAGTACAGACTCGTCAAGGACGTTGGTGGGAAGGAACATCGCCTCCCCACCGGCGGCCTTGATTTCACTAACTAAACTAACACCCTTCTCCTCGGCTCTGCTCAAATCCAACAGGACCACTTTGCAGCCCTGCGATGCGAAATACTTTACGATGGTCTCTCCCAGCACCCCGCAGGCACCGGTCATCACCACCACTTTTCCTTGGATGTCAAATAAACTGTTCATCTAACTGTATAATCCAGACTGAATTTAATATCACTCGAGGAGGAACCTACCAGGATTTTGTAATCTCCGGCATCCACCTTCCAGCTATGGGAAGCCACATCATAATAAGAAAAATCCGCATAACTCAAAGGAATCCGGTACTCTACGCTCTTGCCTTTACCCACAAGTTTCTTCTCAAAACCCTTGAGTTCGTAAGCCGGACGGATGACGGAAGGAGAGCAGGGCGATACATACACCTGGGCCGTCTCCATCGCATCCACTTTCCCGGTATTGGAAACAGTAAATACAATCTCGCAGCCGTCAGGAGTCGGAACAACCACACCATCCGAGTAAGCAAAGCCGGAATAACTGAGGCCAAAGCCGAAGGGGAACATAGGCTCCACCCCGAACTTCTGCACCCCGCGGTATCCTACGAACAGCCCCTCCTTATAGGTTGAATGCGGATACTCGGGGCGGCTCTTGCTTGAGCGGTGAATTGCCGCCGTATCTGCATGATAGTACTGCGCTGCCGGATTCTTATCCTCCGATCCCCAGAAGGTGAAAGGAAGCCTGCCGGAAGGAGAAACCTTACCGGAAATGATGTCGGCAAGCGCCTTGCCGCCTTCCTGACCGCCGTACCAGGCCATGATGATGGCCGCAACATTATCCTTGAATGGAGTAATGTCTACTTCTCCGCCGGAGTTGATGATCACAACCGTATTCTTGTTCAGGGCCGATGCCGCCGCAATCAGTTCGTTCTGCCCCAAAGGCAAACCATAGGTGCGGTCGTGGTTTTCGAGCTCGGTCTTATAGTTGAACCCGGCCACTACGATCACGGCTGAAGCCTTGGCAATAGCCTGCTCGTCGGCATCCGTAAGCACATCACTCTCAACAAGTTGCACATCATACTTCTTTCCCAGGGCACAAAGTCCGGCATAAGGCGTGATATTGCGGCCGGGAATGGGATCCATCCTGCCGGAACCGCCGCCGTAGGCCACGGTGTTGGCGTTGGGGCCCAGGACCACGATGCGTCCTTTCTTCAGGGGCAGCAGACCGTTGTTGGTCAGCAAAACCGGAGTCTCAACGGCAGCGTTATAAGCCATATTCCGGGAATACTCGTAATCCTCCGGGATGGACTCGTCCTTGGCCGGAAGGTCCAGGAGGCCGTAGGCTATGAATGCCTGCAGTATGTGCTGACACATCAAATCCAGATTGGCCTCAGGAACAACTCCGTTTTCAATGAGAGGCTTCACCATTTCCACCTTGGTGGTGAAGTTCTCCGGCATCTCAAGATCCAGACCGCTGGTTAGAACACCCAGGGTTGTATAGGTAGACTTCCAGTCCGACATCACAATTCCGTCAAAGCCCCAGGCGCGGAGGTTATCCTTGATGAGCCAGGCGTTCTCTGCCGCGTGGACTTCGTTCACGGGGTTGTAGCTGGTCATCACGGCGGCTACGTCTCCCTGTTCCACGGCTTTGCGGAAGGCCGGGAAATAGATCTCGTTCATAGTCCTTTCGTCGGCCACGGAACCTACGCGGTGACGCTGGTACTCCTGGTTGTTCAGGGCGAAGTGCTTGATGGTGGCCATTACCCGGTGCTGCTGGATGCCCTGGATGTAGTTCAAGGCGATCTCGGAGGTGAGGTAAGGGTCTTCTCCGTAGTATTCGAAGTTACGCCCGCACAGGGGTGAACGGTAGATGTTCACCCCAGGGCAGAGCATAATCCGCACTCCGCGGGCAGTAGCATCGAAGCCGATGCCGTCGCCCACGCCTTTCGCCACGTCGCGGTTGAAGCTGGCCGCGAGGCCGATGCCGCAGGGGTAGTACGTACTGAAGGTATTGTTCCGTACGCCCTGGGGGCCGTCGGCCATTCGGACGGAGGGGATGCCGAGGCGAGGGATGGCCGCGGTGTGGAATCCGTCGTCCTTGCCGGAGATGAGGGCGATTTTTTCGTCCAGGGTCATCTGGCTGACGAGGTCGGCCGCACGGTCCTTGTCACTTTGGGTGACGATGTAGGGCTGTGCAAGGGCGATGTTTGTAAGCAGGAGTGACGCTGCTGTGAGGATAATCTTTCTCATGAAATACTAATTCTGATATGCACCTGGCCACCAGTCTCCGCTGCCACGATTTACACCGCGCTGATCTTTGTTGAAGTCGCTTCCTGACCAGGACATAAAAGCAGAACTGGCCGTGTTTACACGAGCGTTGACACTAGTCTTATTCGTTTTTGTGGGGGCATCACTATTGAAAGTACCATCCCACTTCCAATAGTAGGAAGAACTGCCGGTATTGCTCCAGGTCAAGCCATCAATGTCACTGGATAGTTTACCGCTGACATTACCTCCGCCGTCTGTGAAGGATGTAGAACTATAAATATGGTTGTAAGACAGATTCAACGTTGAGCCGGCACTATGGATAGATTCTGTAAAAGATGAACTGGAGGTAATGATGTTGTTGGTAAAGTAGTTGGTCCAGGCTTCTTTCCCCTCTTCCTTATCACATGCCCAAACAAGAGCGGAACCTTCCGCATCCCCAATAATTGAGCAGTTGCTGATACTGGCGCAGCTTTGTATTGCATCAATATCTATCCAACAACCTGCTTCATCTGACACGGAAGCACCCACATAAGAACCCCTTACAGAACTATTGTGCATGACAAAACTATTCGCCGAAGCAATATTAATAACGCACCCATAATAAGTCGTAATATAATTTCCATCAAAAGAGCACCCATCAAGAAACAGTTTGTGGCCCGTAGACTTTGCATAAATGGCACCACCTGATTTAGCGTAATTTTCTATAAAGCTCGCTCGGAATACACGGACGGTAGATGCATTGTCAATGGCAATTGCCCCGCCATTTTGAGCCTCTGAATAATTGCCCTGGAAGAGTGTTCCTTCGCTTTCGCTCTCAACAATTTCAAATTCCCTTTTTTCTCCTCCACTTGACCTGATAAAAATAGCACCACCAAACTCATGGGAATGACATCCGTTAAAAGATCCGCCGCCGATTCTTACTAAGCCCAATGAGCCTGTATGAGTACCAATAGCTCCACCATAATACGCCTTACAAGAGTCAAAGACGCAGTTCTTAATAAAGGTAGGTGTATGACCGTCCCAGTTTGAGTTATACGTTGAGGCAAGATATAAAGCACCACCATATCCATGATAATAATCTTTACCACTTCTAACTTGAGTTGCAGAATTGTTCTTAAATGACACGCCATCCAAATAGAGTCCGATACTGGCGTTTTTTAAGCAAATAGCACCTCCATCACCACCAGTCGTAGTATTACCCTCCGCGACATTATCCCCGCCAAAAACACCACCGATGATTGTTATTTTGCCTTTTTCGACATATATAGCACCACCACCCTTATTTTCACTCGAAGAGTTAGGAGATGAGTAATTACCTACGAAACTGCAATCAGTGAGAGTATATGTACCGTCCGCTGCCCACATCGCCCCACCATTATCCCCATCTGCATGGTTACCCGTAAAATCTACTCGGGTAAATGAGTAGGATGTGTTGGAATTGCCTCCGTTAAACGCTCCGGAATCTTCGTCGGCGTAGTTCGCGGAAAAGGAGCTGTCGCTGACGGTCATACTGCCTTTTACTTTAAACAGGATGGCTCCGGCCCATTTGGACGCGTGATTACCCGAGAATGCACAATTATCGCTGATTGTCAACGAATTAGTATTTGCGTCATCATCGTCGGTATCAGGATCCCCATCATCCGGCCATGCGGAAATCGCGCCTCCGCATGATGTAGTGCTGTTAGATGTGAAATCCGAATCCTCGATTGAAACCACAGCTCCTCCTCTCATAAAGATAGCGCCACCTCCAAATTGGTCATCCGTTGTGGTTGCCGTATTGCTTGATAATGTACAACCATCTAAAGCGATAGCGCCACCATCAATATAGATAGCGCCACCATTCAGCGCACTATTATTAGAGAACGAACAATCCCTAAATACCCAGTCACCGGAAGAGATTTTGACACCTCCACCGTTTCCGGCGACCAAACCCTTAACAAAGTTAACACCGTCAAATTCGACATTCATATCGCCTCCCAGTGAAAGAATGCGATGGTCACCCGTTCCATCACCATCATCATCTCCAGTAAAGGTGGTGACATTGTTCACGATGTCGCGTGCACCAGTAGAAGCATTGTAACCGCCCTTGATGGTGAAAGCTACAGTACCAAAAGTACCGTCGTTAATGTTAATTGCCGCATCAGCTCCCCATTTGTAGGTGCCGGCCGCAAGATGGAAAGTAGCACCGTTGATGTTGGCCAGTTTGGCGTTATCAATCGCAGTGTCAGAACCCGCGGGATGAATCTTACTCCAGAATTGGGAAGCACTCCAGGCATGTTCCCAACTCATACCATTTTTCTTTCCTGCACCGTCAACCGTCACATAATACTTGCCATCAGTCGATACCGTCTCCATTTCAATGATTTCGCCAGATACGGTAGTGACAGCCTTGTTGAGCCAGTAAGTTCCGGTGACAGTGTCTCCATTTTTCCAAGTAAGTAACAAACCTTTGGAGTGAGTAACACCGGGAGCAACGGCCACATAATAGGTTCCTCCTTCGGCATTCGGGAAGTTTACAGTAATACTGGAACCGCCAGACGACAGAGCGTCAACCGCAGGGACATCACCCGAGCAATCTACGGCCAGAGTTCCCGACAGGTTTTCCCCACCTACACTGGAAACGACCACTTTGTTGGCACCTTCCGGAACGGTGAAGCCCACAAAAGCATTCACATTCTTAAACGCCATATGCCCAGTTTCGCCATCGACCTTAGCCACGGCAATATTTGCCTGCCCAAAGACGGCTGCCTGTGTTGCAGGAATAGTTACATACACCGTGGAACTGCTTACTGAGGAATACCTGGCCGTAGGATACACGGCATAAAGAGCTGTGTACCCTCCAGGAGCATCACCTGTGAAATCACCGTAAGCACTTCCGCCGTTTCCTACCAATGTAAAATCGACAGCCTCTGGTTTATTGAAATAGACCTTAATCTGATCTCCTTCTGCCCACTTAACATTACCTTCTCCGTCCACCGTAGTCTTAGTCTCATCACTTACAGCTTTCAGCGTCATACGGACATAACCATCCGGAACGGGGCTCTCTTCTGGGCCGTTATTCTCCTTCTGGCAGGAGAAAAGCGTAAAAGCGCAGGCTGCACACAGAAAAGCAAAATAAATCTTTTTCATAGCATTACTCTCCATACATTAACCAAGATCATCTTCGTCATACGGGTCAGAAGTCTTGACTGAATCCAAACTACCGCCACAAATTGTAGTTTCCATACTCAACGGAATCATTTCCACGGTCGGGCTCTCGTAACCAGCCCACTTACCTGTAGTCTTCGTTGTCTTCATAATACTTAGTTTTATTGTAATTAGATTATTTGTTTTCAATAAAATTCTTCACATCTTCCCACCTGTAATACGGCCCCGAAACGGCCTCGATCTCAGGAACCGGCGTTTCCTGCTCATTCACCAGGAACTTCACCAGCACATCCCCCTTCCGGTTCCTATAAAAAATCATCTGCAGATTGGAAGCAAACGTGCACAACCTGGCCCCCGGCCAGCTGCGATACGCTTCCTCGGCCGTCAGCCGGGGATAACCGAATCCCTCCAACCCCAGATAAGAGCACAGACACATAAACGGCAAGTCGTGCCCAAAAATCAAATCGGCCGCAACCGGCGCCCCCGCAATGGCCTCATCGGCCTTCCTCATCATCTCCTTCGCCAGGACCCCCACTTCACTCAACGCCTCGTCCCCGTAAGGGACCGAATTGCAATAGGCCAGATAAGTCTGCAGATTGTGACGCGCATACGCCGTAATCACCGCCTCCCAAGGGAGAAAATTGTAACGGTTCTCCTCGATATCATACGCCTCGGCAAAGCGAGCCAGGTTAAAAATGGCCGAGATAAAACCACTGGGCCTTCCCGATAATTTCCTTCCCCTTTTCACGTCCGTAAAGAACCTCTCATACACAGCATTCGTATCAATCGGGATCCGGGTGATCGCACCGTGGGCGTCATCATACGCCTTCTGCTTGATATCCTTGGGACTGTTCAGGGTAAGGACCCGCTGATACACCACCCCGCAATCCCAAGTCATCGGAATGTTGGGCTGGCACGCCCGGAGCGAAGAAGTGAACGCTGCCATACTCACCAGACAGCGCTGCACATCCGAAGAAATGACGTGCACTTCCCCCTTCTTGAATACCGGGGAATAACGCTGATACATCCTCCTGGCAATGAGTTCGTGCTCCCGGGCACCTCTTTGGGTGAGACGCCCGTCCATGCCGTTGTGCAATTCTATCATTTGCTTTGCGCAGGCCAGGAGCGAATCTCCCGAGGGCGTGATAATCCCTTCTTCGGCCGCCTTCTGCAGACAGTCCCGCAGCAGGACATAAGGCTTGTCCGACGAATGCGAACGGGAGCCGTGCCTGCCGTAATGGCTGATATAGAAAGGTTTATAGCCACTGGGGGCTGGAGTATCCTTTACCGGAAGGAACTCATAAGAGTGAATGACAGCCGCGGCCCGCCGGGGATTCTCACGGATGTAAGCCTCCAGCTCGGGTGACAGCTGGGCGTAAGAGGCCAGCGTTATGGATAGAAAGAATAAGGTAGTGAGGAAACGTTTCATTATTCTTATTTTCTTAATTTCTTACTTTCCGAGTTTGGTAATCCAATTGCTTTCCTGGCTCTTGATCACATCCTGGTTGATAGCCCTAAGGAGCGATGCGTCCAGTTTTTCTACGCGGTCATAAGTCATCAGGCCGTTCAGTTCCAGTTCTACATCCGTGGTCTGAGTGTAAACAGCGGCGGCGCAGCCAATGTCTATAAGGGTCTTAAGACGCTCTGCGTAAAGTTTGTAACGGCTCAATAGTTCATCCGTGGTCTTGCACAGGCCGGAGTAACCCCAGTTCTGTCCTTCCGGCTTCCATATGTGACCTTTCACCAGGTAACCGATGCCACCGTATTCTCCAAGAACATTGATCTTGGTCCTGTCAAATATGTTCATCCTGGGCTCCGGATAATGGTGGACATCAAGGATATCTCCCGAAAGGTGGAAATTGCCGCCCGAGGCCTCATTGACAAGGCGTGTAGAGTCTTTCTCTTTGGTAAACTTGACGACGTCTTCAGTATCAAACTGTCCCCAGCCCTCATTGAAGGGCACCCATACCACAATGCAGGGGAAGCCTTTAAGGCAGTCTATGATTTCTCCCCACTCCTTGTAAAAGTTCTTTTTCCAAAAGTCCGGCACATTACAGTCCGTACCGCCGCGGAAGGAATTCAATGCCCAGATATTTTTCTGGGCGGCACACACTTCCTCTGGACGGGATGCGTTGTTTGTCTTGCTATGGTCTGCGATGCAGGGCATATCCTGCCACACCATTATTCCCAGGACATCACACCAGTAGTACCAGCGGGCCGGTTCCACCTTGATGTGTTTGCGAATCATGTTGAAGCCCCACTCCTTTGTCTTTTCTATATCGAAACGGAGAGCCTCGTCAGATGGCGCCGTATAAAGACCATCGGGCCACCAGCCCTGGTCCAGCGGACCGAACTGGAACAGAATCTCATTGTTCAGTGCCATTCGGAGAGAGCCCTGGGGAACGCCATTGCTGGTTTCAAAAGTATCCGTATCCTTCTTGGCCGATATCTTCCGGAAAGCTGTGTAGCCGGTGACCTTGTCTACGACCTTGCCTTTCCGGAGAATGGAAATATCAAGGTTGTAAAGATAAGGGCTGGAGGGAGACCAGAGTTTTGGGGTTTCAACTGACAGGACAACGTCGGTCCCCTCCGCACTGCAGATGAGTTCACCGTCCAGCAATTCCACTTTTACGATGTCACCGGTCTCCAGTTTTTCGGCATCCACGTGGATGCTAAGGGATGACTTGTCAATATCGGCCACAGCCAAATATGATTGGATTCTGGTTTCGGGCACAGCCTCCAGCCAAACCGTCTGCCAGATTCCCGTGACCGGCGTATACCAGATGGTGCGTGGATTCGCAACCTGCTTTCCCCGGGGCTGCCAGCTCTGGTCCGATGCATCCAGCACTTTCACAGTCAGTCGCTGTTTGCCCTTCTTATTCAGAAGATCTGTGATATCGAAGGAAAACGGCGCATAACCGCCGGTATGGACGCCGGCCTCCAAGCCATTGATCCATACCTCCGCCTGCCAGTCAACGGCACCAAAGTGCAGCAGCACGCGCTTCCCTTTCCACTGCTTGGGAACAGTAAAACTGCGCTCATACCACAGGGCTTTCTCAGGCCCTACTTGTTTCTGAACGCCGGACAGTTTTGATTCCACGGCAAATGGTACTATGATCTGACCATCAGGTGAATTATACTTCTCATCCTTGTCCAGGATGGCGTAGTTCCACTGCCCGTTCAGATTGCTCCACTGCGGACGGACCATCTGCGGACGCGGATACTCCGGAAGCGGGATATCGGCCTGCGCACGCGAGATAAAGCAGAAGAGCGTGAGTGCTAATAAGGTTGTAAGACGTTTCATCAGTATAATAACATTTTTTCATCCTCGATATAAACGCGGCGGGTTTCCAGTTCCTCCGGGGAAAGTTTTTTCTCCTTTAACTGTCCTCCCTCCACGACAACGGCGGCATTGACCCGTTCGTATTCGGCCTGGACATTCACGTTCTTGAAGACGATGTTCTGGAACGGGGCCGCCTTTTTTGCCCAGAGTCGGCAAAGGTTGGGAGCCGTACCGCTCACATAGTCAAAAGTGATATCGTGGATGGAGCAGGACTGGGAGCGCATATGATGGATGCGAAGAAGTTCACTGGCCTCTACCCTGATATCCCGGAACGTGATGTTGTCTATGTCCGGACCGCGTTCGCCCTTGGAGTAAGCGCCCACGATATTGAAAGCGACGTTGCTGTCGGTAATGGATATTCCGGACAGGACCGCGTCGTGGATGTGGCCCTCCCCTACACCGACGCGGATGGCATTGCAGCTGGAGGAAAGGACGCAGTTTTCGACCCTTACTCCGGAGCAGTCCTGCGGCTTTTCCAACAGATGGGCTCCGGACGCCCGCAGGGTGATGCAGTCGTCGGAAGTGTCGACGGTGCAACCGGAAACCGTCACGTCCTGGCAGCGGTCAATGTCAATTCCGTCCCCGTTGAAGGTGTGATAGTCCTTCCTGCGGGTATGGACATAGCAGCCGGAGATATTCACCTTCTTGCAGTTGAGCAGGAAACAACTCCAGTAGGGAGAATCGGCCAGTTCGACATCCTTGAGGGTAATATTCTCACTGTCCACGAACCAGACCATCTGGGAGGGGCGTGCGGGGATAAGCGTCTTGTTGGCATAGGGTTTACCGTTTTCGTCCAGCAGGAAGGCGTCCGAATTTCCGTCAATCCGGCCCGGGCCGCTCAGGGTTACATTCTTGACGCCCACACCCAGGATGAGGTGTCCCCCGCTGATATAATCCCCCCAGCCGATTTCGGCCTCGTTCTGGGGGCAGCAGTCGGCCGCACAATAATCCTTGATGTCCGGGCTGCCCTTGATGACTGCGCCTTCGTCCAGATGGAGTTCAATATTGCTTTTGAGCCAGATGGAGCCGCTTACATAGGTTCCCTTCGGCACATTTACCACGCCTCCGCCTTTTTGGGAGACATCGTCGATTGCAGCCTGGATGGACTCATAATCCTTTACCGATACCATATAGACATCCCCGGGGTGACCGGGCTTGGTGCCATCTGACTTCTCCCGTCCGTTTGCAGAACAGGTTAACACCGAAAGGAGCAGTGTCAAGTAAGCTAGTGTCTTCATTCTATTGAACTTTTATAATTCTTATCGCATTCAGGACGGGAAGTCCTTCCTCCTTGATAAAGCCGATGTTCAGGCCTTTTGCACTATCTACTTCCACGAGGAAGCGCTGAATGACAGCCGTGTTGAATCCATACTCTTCAGCGAGGTTCAAATCCCTCAGGACGATTGCGCCGTTGATGGAAACGGAGAAAACGCGTCCCTTTTCTTTCGAAGCCAGGGCTTTGTTTCCGATATCGTACAGCATAGACTTTTCCCCGGAAGGTCCCGCTAGCTCTGCCCAATACAGGTAAACGAAATAGCGGCCGTCCGGGACATCGGCCTTGAAAGCCTCCAGGCCCGCCCTTTGAGTCTGGAACAGTGGATCCAGGTCCGTGCCGGCGATATCGGCCTCAAAGGCAGGGCGGGGGCCGCCGCTCTTGGGCTGGTACATCCGTTCTCCTCCCACATATCCCCAGGAACCGAGACGGTATTCCTGCTCCGGAATCCAGATTTGTGCGCCGGTCCGGTCTTCGAAATATCGGCGCGTTCCCATCAGAACGCTGATTTCTTTAAATTGGGACAGGTCCTCGGGGGCCAGGCGGAAATCGACGCGAAGAAGGTCTGATGCGCCATCTGAACCCCTGGCTTCCAGGACGTTCTCTCCGCCCTTGAACGGGACGTCGAAGATGACAGAGCCTTCCTTGACGGGTTTTGTGCCAAGAGATTCTCCGTTTAGGAACAGTTCGATCTTGGGAGCGCTGGCAAAGACCTCAACGGGCTGGGAGCACTTTCCGTCCGCCTCCTGTCCGCCCCGGATTTTCCAGTCTGAGCCTCCGATCCGAATAAACGGATTAGCGCCGAACAGGGCCCTGTACAGCCAATAGCTGTCCTTGGGCGTCCTGTCGGAAGCGGTAATACCCTTGCAATTAAAATGAGCGACGGCAAAGCCCCTGGCCTCTGAATGGAAGTCGTTCAGATTCCAGACGGTGCCGCCGGACAGATACTCCTTCTGCAGGATGACCGGGATATAGTTCTTGTGGAAAAGAAGGGCATAGTCACAGGTATAATCCTGGCATTCGGGTTCGAAACTGTGGAGGCGGGCGTCGGCGTCGGCCCCGTATTCCGATACAAGGAGTGCCTTGTCCGGGAAGGTGGCGTGAATCTTGTCCAGCGCCTGGCCCAGCTTGTCAAACGAACTGTAATACCAGCCGTGGTAGAGATTGAAGCCCAGGATGTCCGGGATTTCTCCAACGCCGCTTTCCTTGTATTTTTTCCGGTCTCCGTCGCAGGGAATCATCGTGGGCCGGGAAGGATCGGCCTCCCGCAGGGCGCCATCGATGGCCCGGGCACAGTCTCTGACTTTCCGGTAGTACTCTTCTTTTGTAAGTTTTCCCTTTTCCCACGGGCTATTGTCCAGCTGCACCTCGTTCATATAGGCCCAGGCGACCATAGAAGGATGGTTCTGATTCTGGTATACCATCTCCCGGGCCATATTCACGCAGTTTTGGGTAAAATCGTCGGCCAGCCCGATGCGGTTGACCACCGGAATCTCTACACAGGTGAGGATTCCCAGGCGGTCACACTCGTCGGAGATGAGTTCGTCCTGCGGATAATGGGAGATCCGGAGGAAGTTGCCGCCCATTTCCTTAAGAAGGCGGATGTCCCGGAGATGCATTTCGTCCGGGAGCGCATTGCCTTTCCCCCGATAATCCTGGTGGCGGTTGGTTCCGATGAGTTTGAGCGGCCGTCCGTTCAGGAAGAAACCTTTGTCGGGTTCGAATTTGAAGGTTCTTATGCCGAAAGCGGTTCGTCTTGAATCGGTTACATTCCCCTTCTTGTCCAGAAGTCTTGTTATGACGGAGTACAGGCGGGGGGTATCGACATCCCAGAGTAGCGGATTGGGCACCGGGATGACCGCTTTGTTTTCTTCTTTGATTGCCGGCTTTTTGACTGAGGCCACCTGATTTCCTTCCGGATCGAAGACGATGTGCTCCAGATAGAGTTTCTTCTCCCCGGGACTGAGGCTCAAGTGGGTTTCTATTTGGACGGAGGCCTGATTGGATGACACCTCCGGCGTGGTGATATACACGCCGCTGCTGGCGTAATGGTCAACACGGATATGGCTCTCCGGGACAAACATCAGCGAGACGTTGCGATAGATGCCTCCGAAGAAGGTAAAATCGGCCCCCATCGGCGGGATGCCCTCGTTGTGCGAGTTGTCCACCTTTATTTTGAAGTCGTTGGCTCCGGGGTGCACATATCCGGTTATATCGAAGATGAAAGCCGTATACCCGCCCTTGTGGTTTCCCGCGTGTGTTCCGTTGACGTAGAGGTCCACTTCCTGGTTAGCTCCTTCAAAACGCACGAAGACATTCCTGCCGGAAAGGTCGTCATTGATTGGGATTGTCCTCTCATACCAGCCTGTGCCTCTGTAGTAGCCGGGGACATCGTCCACGGCATCCTGTGCATTCCAAGTATGCGGAAAGGACACGGTCTCTTTGACCATGTCACCCTCTTTCCAGAAAGTCCAGCCATCATTTATGCTCCTCTCATATCTTGGTGCAGCCGTTACAGGCTGGCACACAAGACATGAAAGAAGAATAAAGACAATATGAGAAAACTTGAACAAATCCTTTTACTCGGCGAAATAGCAGTCGGTAGGATCGTCTCCGATTCCCACGATGTAGCCTCCATAGTTGGAGGAAGTAATAGTGATGAGGTTACCGCTGCTGGTACGGCTCCTGACGGCTCCTCCGACATAACATTTGGTGATGGTTCCGTCGCAGGCCAGATATGGAGCGCCGTCTTCCGCCTTATACCAGCCGGCGATGGATCCGGCACGGCTATTACTATACGTAGAAATCACATCCTTGTACCTGTCTGAGCTGGATTTCTCTCCGGCTTCAATGGTGCCGTAATTATAACAGCCCTGAAGGGTCCCGTGATGAAGGGCACCCACAACGCCACCGGCTACAGACGACCTGGACTTCACCGCAATCGCTGTCACATTGCCTCTGTTCACATTATCACTGTCCTTGGAAGCGGATTCCTTGTATCCAATGATACCTCCGGCCATAGCGGCACATTTATCACTGTCGGCACAGGTGTTACTGGTCACATCTCCCGTGTTTTCACAACCACTCACCACGCAGGACGTATCATCCTCAATCCAGCCGGCGATGCCGCCTGCATAATTGGATCTTTCTGATGAACCGGTAAGGCTCTTTAGTGTAACGGCGCCACTGTTGGTGCAGCCGGTGATTTCCCCAGCCTGATCCCAAACGTCTCCGGCTATTCCGCCCACAACAGTGAAGGTATTTACAGATTTGTTATACCTGTAGCGTACCTGGTTGGTATTCTCGCTGTCGATAATCCTGCCGCCTACCATCTGTCCCACGATTCCGCCCATAACGGCCCGGTTGCTGATGACATACAGGTATCCGTTATTGGTGCAGGCATTAATCTCGGAACCGTCCTGTCCGTCACCGTCGGGGGCGGAGATCATTCCTGCAACGCCGCCCACGGCATACAACATCAAGGGAGTTGCATCCACCTGATAATATAATTCAATGTCGTTATCGTTCACGCAGCCTGTGCAGTCGTTGTCCTTGCCGGCATTGTCTCCAAAGATACCGCCGGCGCGGATTCCCGCCCGGTTGGTATTTCCATACATATCCACGCGGATCAGTCCCTTGTTGGTGCAGGAAGAATATAGCACCTGAGCGTCACCGCGGCCGGCAATGCCTCCCACGACAATGTGATCCTGGTCGGATTTGGTGCTTTCGTCAGAAATGGTGATATTTCCATCGTTCTCACAGCCATCGAACTCGGAAGCGGCAGTGCCGACGACCTTTCCGACCATACCGCCGACGAGCATCCTACCGGATTCCGAGGTGATTGAGATGGCACCTGTATTCTGGCAATCATCCAAGGTAATGGCATCTACGACACCGGCGGTGCCGCCCAGGCAGAGCACCGTGGTTGCCGCTCCGCTATTGGAGACAGCACCCGTATTAGTGCAGGAAGTAAGGTCGTTCCCCACTTCACCGGCTATACCGCCCACATAAATGTAGCCTTTGGAATTGGCCGTATTGGTTACTTCGCCCGAATTCTCGCAATCACTGATGGTGCAAGTTGGCGTACCAAAACCCACAATGCCGCCAATCTCAATGTATTGATCGCTTTTTGTCTGCGGGCAAGCATTGGAAACCAGACCGCTGTTGGAGCTGGATGTGACGTTGGCCTTACCACGGCCGACGACGCCGCCCACAAACATATCGTAAGAAGTAGTGGAGCCGGAAGTCAGGACCACATCGCCGGCATTGTTTGCAGACACCTCGGCATCGTTCTGTCCGGTAACACCACCGACGCACATCACATTGGATGTTGTCAGACCGGCAACGGAGATATCACCATCGGCCTGGTTGGCCGAGCCCGCGGTGATAGCGCCCGCATTCAGGCCCGTCAAACCGCCCAGGAACAACTGAGTACAGGACAACTCCGTCACGGTAACAGTACCGTTGTTGGTGGCGTTGAGGTTTCCGGACTGATGGTGTCCGGCAACGCCGCCGACGTAAAAGACCTTTCCAGATTGCGTGGAAGTGTTGATGACGACGGCGCCGCTGTTGGTGGCACCGGTGACAATGTCACCGCTGAAGCCGTTGGCAATTCGTCCCACGACACCTCCTACAGGCACATTCTGATTTGTGGATGAACCCGTGAAAGAAACGGTTCCGGAGTTGCCGCCGCCTTGAATAGGGCCATTGGTATATCCGCAGATTCCACCCAGGGCCATAAAGCCGTCGATGGTGCCGGAGATGGTTATGGCAGCCGTATTCGTATTGTCAATGAGTTCCCAGTCACCCTTATTGTAACCGACGACGCCCCCGACAGAGAAATACTTGCTACTCGCATTAACCGGATAAGAGCCGCCGGCATTGATGGCCGTTGCGTTTGTACAGGAAGTAACGCTATGAAGCGTAACTCCCACGATACCGCCGATACTGACTTCACCGGTAGCGCCTTCTCCGGTATATGAAATGATTCCTCCGGTATTCGTGCAGGACTCGATAAAAGCGCCCTCGTCGAACCGGCCCACCGTTCCGCCGATGTAGGCACCGGAGGAGGCTCCGGCAGCAGCGACATTGATATTGCCGGCATTGGAAAGGCCGGAATACGTTGCCGATGTATTATTGATTCGGCCGATGACGCCGCCCTGGCAGAGATAGGTTCCCACAGAGGCAGGCTCTGTGGTGACTGTACCGTCACTTGCGTTGGTGCATTCCTCCACCGAGCCCCTGGCAATACCGGCTACGCCGCCGATATGAAGCGGACCGATGGTGGAGAAGTCCGACGTCACTTTTACCAGGCCGTGGTTCACGCAGCCTCTCATCGATTCGGCCGACTCTACCTGATAACCCAGGACGCCGCCGATATAGACGCCCTGGCCGAAATCGGCCGAGCTCTGCACGGTGCCGTGGTTGGCACAGTTGGCAATGTCGCCCTGCGTCTTGAGGTCCCCGCCCTTTTGGGTGCGTCCGACGACGCCGCCGATGGAAGGCTGGCAGTCGTTGACTCCGCCATTGTCGGCAAACGTTACCGTGGCATAATTGGCGCAGTTGCTGATAGAGCCGCCCTTGTTGTTGCCCACCAGACCGCCGATCTGGCAGTTTACATTTTCCCCCTCAATGGCAGAGGCCGGAGTCCAGGTGATGGATCCTTTGGCCGTACAGTTCTGCAGGCCGGCGATATCGTCAATCTCCGTCGAGGGGATGACGCGTTTGGCAAAAATACCCCAGTTGTTGTCATCGTCGGCCGTTGCAGCAATGGTCGAATTGAGCGTGAGGTTCTTCACCACGCCCATCAGGTCGGCGAACATCGGCTTGGTGAGGCCGCTGATGGTCTTTCCGTTACCGTCGAAGATACCCTTGTAATCCTCAATCGGCTCAAAACTGCCGGCGATAGAGGACAGGTCGAGGGTGGTCGAACTCTGGACAAGGCGCGCATTGAGCGTCTTGTTGCCGCCCGCAACAGCAGCGACAAACTCCTGGAAGGTAGCGACACTGTTAATCTGCTTGAGGTTGGTCACCTTGTCGGGGGAATAGACCACGTTGTCAAACTCTCGCACCACACCCGCATCGATGGTCTTTGTGGCATTGCTGTCCAGCACCTTTACGGTCATATGGCCGGAAGAGTTGTCCACCACGTCCAGGATGATGCCGCCTTCGTACGTGCCCGCAGGAATGGCGATATAGAATACGAACGGGTCGTCGGAAAGCTGCTTGTTGCCCCCGAAGCTGTAGATAAGCGAAGCCCCGCCGGAGGCCGGAGTCAGACTTCCGTTCAGGATTCCGGCCGTAGCGCCGATGGTGAAGTTGCCGGAAAGTGACTTTTCCGCTTCGGCCGCCGTCAGGGTGACGGAACTGAGTTTCTTGTCTCCCGTAAAGGAGAACTTCAGCAACGCAGCGACGTGACGGAAGGTGACATTGTCGCTACGGGACGCCAGGGAGGCGTACATAGGCATAGCCGCAGGGTCGAAACCGTCGGCTTCATAGTGCTGCGTAGAGGGGAAAGTCACCTGATTGCCATGGCCGGGAACGCCGCAGTACAGGAAATTGTACGGAGCCGTGAGACTGGCCAGTTTGAAGGTAGCTGTAGCGGTGATGCTCCCGGCCCCGAGGGTGAAAGAAGAGGCTGCGGTACCGTTGAGCGTAATCACATCGTTTTCGTCCCAAAGCACGGGATACGAATTGCTTTCCTTACCCCCAAGGGCCGTCTTGGTTTCGGGGCTCTCAGGGACAGAGAGGGTAACGGTCATTGTTCCGCCGTTCTCTCCGGGGATCTCCTCCCTGACAGGGTTGTCGATTTCCTTGGCGCAAGCCGCCGCCAGAAGAATCAGCGAAGATACAGATATCAGTGTATAAATCTTTTTCATAAGGCAGCGTGATTAGTCGAAGGTGATGTAAGAGACAACCGGGAAGTGGTCCGAAGGACACCAGGTATCTTCGTCTACGTCGTATGTAGTGCGAATGGTCTTGTAAGTCTGGGCATTGATGACCTGCGAAGACCCGTCGTGGAGGAAGATATGGTCTATGCGGAACTGCGGATACATCAGGTTTTTAAGATAATGTGCCCCCCAGTTGCTGCCGGTTTCCGTACCCGGGTAATTGACGTAGAAACCGGACATATTGCCAGCATCGATCACCTGGTCGTAGGCATTGGCGAAACCGCCGGAATACATAGCGGTGTACAGCGGCTGGACCTGCTTCTTCTTGGAGTCGATGTACGGACCGAAATTGAAGTCTCCTACAACGATATAAGGCAGGGACCCGGACTTGGAGGCCATTAAATACTTGAGATTGTCAACCACCCTCAGACGCAGGGCCGCTGCTGCGGCCTGGTCTTCGGCGCTGTAGTTCCCGCTCTCATCCTTCGTTGCACCAATCTCCTTATACACATGGGATAGCGTGGGCAGGTGCGTCACAAACAGATAGAAGCGCTTGCCGGACAGCTTGTGCGTGAACTTGGCATAGGCACAGGTGGTTTCCGGAGAGCCGGAATTGTGGTATGCGTCCGCCCTTTCATCGTAGTATGCGTTGTCCTCCGTATGTGAAATCCAGACATAATTGTGGTCTGAAATATCAAAGAGGGATGTTTTATAGGCAAAACCGTCGGCCATATAATTATAGGTCTTGTAACTGGGGCTTATCCAACCTTCATCCTTGATGTCGTCCGGATGATCCAGTTCCCAGGTATAACCCGTAAAACTTTGAGCCTCGGCCAGCGTTTTCAACGAATACTCCCCTCCTACCTGGAAGTTGGGATCCAACTCATTGAAACCGATGATATCGGCTTCGGTATTGGCAATGGCTATACCCAAAGCTTCGCGTACGTTGGCATTTGTAAGGTACATATAGGTTTTTCCACCGCTCTCACGGGATTCTTCCTGATATACATTGTATGTAGCCACCGATATACCCGGAGGTGTTGCTGTGGGCTCACCGCCGTCTTCGGCTGTAAGGTCACTGATTGACAATAGATTCTCCGTACGCCCGGCAGCGTAAGTAAAGCTGTTGAACTGAACCAGTTTGTTGGTGGCAAGCGTATAGCCGCTTCCCCAGAACTTCAGACGCATGAAGGCACCATCTGCCTGATAAACCAGGGCCTCAATACCCGCAGCGTAGTTTTGGGCAGGTATGGCGATATAAAAATAGGTGTCCGAATTTGCCAGCGTAACGTTGCAGTCATAAGTAAGCGTACCGGCAGTGCCGCCTGTGAATGCACCGGTAAAGCCGTTTGCATCGATAGCGAGGGTGAAATCGCCGCGAAGTTTCTCACCCCCCAGGCTCTTTAGTTCAATGCGGTCAAGCGTTACGCTTCCTTTAACGGCAAAACCAATGAGACCGCAGAAATTAGTGAGCCTGACATTGTATTTGTCGCCTGACTTCTGGGCATTGCCGTAAGAAGCGGCAGCGGCTCCGTCAAAACTGTTTTCGACATAGTTCTGCGTAGCCGGCAGGCTGATTACATTGGCCAAAGTGGTGCCGGGATAAAGCACTTTATAGGGTGCCGACAGGGATGCGCTCACGCTGAAGTCAACATTCTTTGTGCCGTTCTCGGCCTCCGTAACGGCATTGTCGGAGAGGTGTCCGTTTACCGATATCCTGTCCCCGGTTTTCCAGAGCACTTCACATACGCCGTCGTCGGGAGCACCCAGCATAGTTTTGGTTTCCTGGGCAGAGACGGAGGCGCTCAGAATCATCGTCCCCTCACCGGGGTCTTCCTCGGAAATCCCGGTCTTTGCGCAACCGGGAGCCAGGCACAGTGCCACGGCAGACAAAAGTCCGATTGTAATATAAAGGTTTCTCATAACTGATAATCACTTAAATCAGAATCAGGATCAAAAACCCCGGCCTCTATCAGGTAGTCCAGCCCGGAGACACATATGGGAGCCATCCGGCAATCCATCCGGATTACCCTTGACTGCGGCGAAATGTAGTTCTCTTTCATAGTTCTATATTATTCTAGTCAATCCAGCCTTCATTCTGAGTGAGCGACGTGTTGAGCTGGCGCTCGGTGGCAGGGATGGGCCATCTGGTATAATAATCGGCACTTCTGGTCCAGGAAACGCTCGATTCTCCCCAGCACTGTTTGAGGCCGGCACCTTCAAATAATTTTGAATCGTACCACGTGTCCCAGCGGAGTTCATCGAAATAGAGCGTTCCTTCGCAGGCAAGCTCCCATCTCTTTTCCCGGCGTATGCGGTTTCGCAGGTCCTTCTGATTGGACACCGTCGTGTAAGAATTGCTGTTGAGCAGCGCCACACCGGCACGCTGGCGAACCCTGTTTACATAGGGAATGGCCTCATTTGTCTTGCCCTGCTCATTGAGGGCTTCGGCCAGGGATAGCAGGACGTCGGCATAACGGATAATGGGAACATCAATGGGAGAGTATTCACGATAGAGGAGCTCGTTGCCTTCGGAAACGAACTTTCGCACCAGATAATAAAAATATTTGGCGCTGTCCGAGCGAAGGTCGAACGGATCGGCGATATCGTTCTGGATGAAGGGCCAGCGCAAGGTATAAGTATATTCAATGCCATTGGGCGAACCCAGATACTGCGAATAGGGCGTAATGTACGTCTGCATCAGCCGGGGGTCACGGTTCTCATACACAGCCCTGATGCGGGCTTCGTTGCCCTGGTCCAGGTACTTGGAGAAATTGGCGCCGTAATCGGACATCTTCTTTTTGAGATCCTGGTAGTTGGCGGTTCCAAAATTGCCGTTGCCGGAGTTCAGGCCGTCCCGCAGGAAGTAAACCGAGCGGGCGGCGGGAGTCATACTGGAATAACCCGGGATATAGTCGTCCCATTTGAACGGCTTTCCTTCCACCGTTTCGTAGGTATCGATAAAATCGGCGTCCCCATAGAAATCGTTCCAGCCGCTGCCACAGGTAACGCGGGAGCCATACTTGAAACTCATCTGGTTGCCAAAGCCGTCCTGCTGGTAACACTGGATGGAAAAGACCATCTCCGGGCACTGCTCATTCGTCTCCTTGAACAGGCGCTTATACTCTCCCTGGAAAAGGTCGAAACCCAGTTTGCCCACTTCCTTGAAGTCGGCTTCGGCGCTGGCGTAGGCCGTCGCATTTCCGGCGGCAGCCACCCACATATAAGCCTTTCCGCGGAGGGCATAAGCAGCGCCCTTGGTGGCACGGCCATAATTGGGGTCTCCGGCGCTGTATCGGCCGGGGATGTTGGGCTCGTTAATCACATCCGTCAGATCATTGATGACGGCCAGCCACACATCGGCCTCGCTGCTGCGGGGTTTTGTGAACTCTTTTACGGGAGTGCTTTCCAGATAAAGGGGCACGCCCCGGAAGAAGCAGTTGAGCCTGTAATAGAAGTAGGCCCTGAGGAACTTGGCTTCGGCCTTGTACTGGGCACAAAGCTCCGGCGTCAGATCCGGGACGCTGTCTATGTTGTCGATGACCTCGTTTGCCCGGGAGACTCCCTCATAAAGCTGCTGCCACGCAACTTTGAAAATCGGGTCGCTCGATGACGCATTCCCCAGCAGGAGCTTGTGGGTACTGGACCAGTTGCTTCTTGGGCTCACCGTGGGATCCAGGGCTGCCATCGTGTGCGCATCCAGGCCCAGATAGTTTCCCTGGGAGATCGAGTTCGTGAAGTCTTCTCCGGAGTTTTCCAGCAGGATGTTGTAAATACCGTTAACGGCATTTGTGGCCAGGTTGGCCGAAGTCCAGATACTCTTGGAACTTACCGCATTGTAAGGGGTGGTTTCCAGCAAGTCTTTCTTGCAGGCAGTCACTCCCAATACAAGTATTGATATATATGCAATAGAATGAATCGCTTTCATAATAAAAACCGTTTACGGATGATTGTCAGAATGTTAAGTTTGCTCCGATAGAGATCTGACGCATCGTCGCATATCCCAGACCGGCTCCCATTTCAGGGTCCTGTCCCGGATAAGCGGTAATATTGAACAGGTTTTCTCCTGACAGGTATACCCTGAGACCTTTCATAAAGACTTTCCCGGCAATATTCTCGGGGAAGGTATAGCCGATTGTCAGGTTCTTCAGTTTCAGGTAATCTCCCCTGTAAAGGTGCAGCGTGCTTGTCGCGCCCTGCTGGTTGTTGCCTTCGTTGGCCGTCAGGCGGGCGTGTTTGCTGGAGATATTGGTCCTGGGATCTGAAGGATTGTCAGGATCGTAGAAGTAGTGATTATTCGCGATGGAAGACATAATGTTGTAGCCGATACGGGTTCCGGTGCTGTAGGCTCCGGTGGTATTCCAATAGAGCCAGAAACCGGCAGCGCCCGCAAAGCTTACGGAAACATCCAGTCCTTTCCAGGATGCATTGGCCTGGAAACCAAAGGTATACCTCGGCGTAGACGTTTTACCCGTGAAGAAACTGTCATACGTGTTTCCATAGATGCCGTCACCGTCCAGGTCGGCATAAATGTAGTCGCCGTACCAGATCTTGTCCTTGGCGATTCCCTGCTGCGGCCGGAAATTGTAACCGGCATTGATCATCGCCTTGAGCCAGATCATATCCATCTCGGTCCTGATCATACCATCCCGGGGACCGCCCTGGATAAGGACTTCGCCTTCATCGTTAAAGTAGGATCCGTCGCCGGCATAAGGCGTGAGCATATAATACTCGTTGATGGGATGGCCCTCGAGGATGCGGGTGGACGAGCCGGTAGATACGTCACCCAGATTGGACACATAGGTACGGATTCCGCTCTCGTCTTCCTGCCAGCCTTGCTGCAACTCACCCTTGTACCGGGTTACCCGGTTGTGATTGAAGGAGAAGTTGCCCCGTACGCTGTAATTGAAGTCCTTGATATGGTTGCGCCAGCCCAGCGTGAGTTCGATACCCTTGTTGGTGACCTCGGCGATGTTTTCCATCGGCGCGGTGGCCAGACCTGCCGTCAGATAAACGGTCGGTCTGTAAAGGATACCGTCCGTAACCCTGTTGTAAAGGTCAATCTCGGCCGTGAGTCTGTTATCCAGTACGCCGATATCCACGCCCACGTCGGCCGAAGTAGTGGTTTCCCAACGGAGGGCATCGTTGGCGTGAACGCTGATGGCCAGACCATTGGTCAGGGCATTGTTGAAACTGTAGTTGTGGGCCTTATAGGTTGACTGATATTCGTAGTTTCCGATACTGTTGTTACCGAGCCGGCCCCAGGATGCCCTCAACTTGAGCAGGTCGAAGCCCGCATTCTTCATAAATCCTTCCTGGTCGATGCGCCATCCGGCCGAGAAGGACGGGAAGAAGCCCCAGCGGACATTCTGAGCGAAGCGGGACGAGCCGTCGCAGCGGAGGTTGGCTTCAAACAGATACCGGTTGGCCAATACATAATTGATTCTTCCGAAGAAAGAGCGGGACGAATAGTCCGAGGCCGAGCCGCCCACGTGGATGGGTTCGACGGCCGTATCGGCGGTCCAGAGGCTGGGGTCGATCAGCCCTTTCTTCGTTCCGTTGTGATTGTATTCGAAACTGTAGTATTCCTCGTATCCGACCAGGGCGCTCAGTTCGTGAGAGCCGAATGTGTGGTTCCAATGGAGGGTGGACTGGATGGTATAATCCCAGTCGCCGTTAGCCCTGAACCAGGTTTCCATATTCTCAGGAAGGTCCGGGGTGGTCATCTGCACTCCCGTGGCGAAGTTCATCTTGACCGGCTGGGGTACTACGGACTGGGACTGGTAGTCATACCAGTAACGCCCGTAATTGACCAGCGTCTTGAAGGAGAAGTCCTTTAAGAAATCAATCTTTGCATAACCCGACACCTTGATTCTCGAATAGGTTCTCATCGCGTTTTCCTCGTTGACGGTGTACAGAGGATTGGAGGCCGTCGCACTTTCCTCATTTGCGGCGGGGAAACCATAGTATCCATTATAATATGGATAAACGCCAGGGGTGGATTGATTGATGTATTTTACCGCAGTGGAATAATCTCCTGCTTGCTTATCCATCACTGAGCCATAGGTCTGCATACCAACGGTGAGCCATTGGACAGGCTTTACGTCAATATTGGCCCTGATCTGGTACTTCTTTGCTGCCGTGTTGGAAATAAGGCCGGGGTTGTCCACATAGTTTGCGGAAATCAGGTAACTTGTTTTCTTGCTCCTTCCGGTAATGGAGATATTATGGTCGTGAGAGGCCACATTGCGGTACATAAAATCCTGCCAGTCGATATTGGGATATGCCACATAGTTGGGATACCCGGACGCAGCGATGGCGTTGGGATTGGCTTTGGCATTTCTCCAGGTCTCGATGGTGGAGGGCAGGAAGTTCTCTGCCTGGCCGATGTTGTACAGAGATTCATTGATCATCTCCATATAATCGGCGTAATCGGTCAGATAGGAGAGCCTGTGCATCGGGCTGTTAAAGGAGACGCTTCCCGAATAGGTTACGTTGACGGAGCCTTCCTTACCCTGCTTGGTGGTAATCAGGACCACGCCGTTGGCGCCCCTGTTCCCGTAAATAGCACAGGAAGCCGCATCCTTGAGAATGGTGATGGTAGCGATATCGTGCGGGTTCACATAACTCATATGGCTCTCTATGCCGTCTACGATATAGAGGGGAGATGCCGTATTGAGCGTTCCGGTTCCTCTGATCCGGATGGTGTTGGACTCGTTGCCGGGGTCGGAAGAGGTTGTGCGCACGGAAAGGCCCGCACTGGTTCCGGCCAGGGCCGAGGCCACCGAGGTTATCGGGCGGGATTCGGCCAACTCCTCGAAATTAACGGTAGTAACGGCGCCGGTCAGGTTCACTTTTTTCTGTGTACCATATCCCACCACCACGACCTCTTCGAGAAACTGGGAGGACGTTTTTAACTGAATGTCAAGGGACGCCATTCCTGCCCCCGCCACAAAAGAATAATCCTCATACCCCAAGGCACTGACGAGGATTTCTGCCCCAGACGGTGCGCTTAGGGAGAAGACACCATCCAGGTCGGTGATGGCTCCGGTGGTGGTTCCTTTCACCACCACCGAAGCACCGATGATACTTTCACCTGTATCGGCGTCCTTAATTACACCGCCAAGCGGGACATTTTGCGCCGAAGCGATAAGGGGCGCCGCGAAGCAGATGATCGCCCCAAGAGCTTTCAGAAGAATTCTTCTCATTTCCTGCCGGTTTTAATTGTCTTAATTCTGATAGGCGCCGGGCCACCAGGATTCTGCACGGGCTACATTCCGCTGGTCCTTACTGATATCCTCGCCGCACCAGGTAACAAATTCAGGGCAAATTGCGTTAAGCCGCTCCATCGCGTCAGCCTGCAAAACCATAGCAGGTGCAGCGCCACCAATCTGACCGTTCCACTGCCAGCAGCCCGTCTCGCCGCTCCAGGCGAGACTTCCGATGGCCGAGGCCAGGACGCCGTTCACATTGCCGCCATTGTAGGAGATAGTGCCGATTTTTACCAGTTTATTGTAATGGGTATAGCTGAGGTCGATGATTTCCGTTTCGGCCTCTCCGCCGATGGAAGCGACGCCTTCAGACTCGGGGGCGATGATGTTGTTGGTGAAATAATGCTTAGCCGAACCCATAACACCAACCAGAGCAGTATTTTCGGTGAGGGCGCTGCCCTCCGCACCGCTGCGGGTATCTCCGATGATGGAGCAATTGCTGATGCTGGAGCAGGTCTGGATTACGTCGATGGCAATCCAGGATGCGTTCAGGCCCTTCTTATAGGATGATTTGCTGCTTGTCGTGTAAGAGCCTCGCACGGAACTGTTGTTCATACAGAACTTGTCCAGGCCGTTGACATTGATCGTGCAGCCGTACCGGTTGGAAATGTGATTGGCATCGAAGGAGCATTCGTCAATATATAGATTGGAATACTTCTCCCCGGAACCCTCGGCATAGATAGCGCCGCCGGTGCCGGCATAATTGCCCACAAAGGAGCTCCGGAATGCCTGAACTCCCTTCCAGCCGTGGATGCATACGGCGCCGCCCATATCATCGGCGTGGTTCTCCGTTATGCCAGTCCTGGCCAGGTCGATGAGGGAGTCATCCTCCACATAGAAGGCGCCGCCGTCCTTGGTGGCATAGTTTCCTTCTACCGTGCAGTCCTTAAAATACATATTGGTAGATTTTCCGCTCTTGCCATACACGGCTACAGCGCCACCCCATTGGGCATTGTTTTCCTTGAAGACGGAATTGTGGATATTATTGCCATAATTATCCCTCATAGTCTCTACCTCCAGCGCTCCTCCGTATAAACCTGCAGAGTTACCCTGGAAGAGGACAGACTCCTCATTGCCTATCTCCAGTCTTCCTTTCTCTCCCACACTGATGGCACCGGCATTGTCGGTAGCGATATTGCTCACAAAACTGCCGCCTTCGATGTAAATGTGATGATCGTTCAGTTTGATGGCGCCGCCATATTTGGCCTTATTGCCGGAGAACGTGCAGTTTTTCATATTGGTGGTACCGGCCGCATAGATGGCGCCGCCGTCACGGGTATTGTCATTCCCGTTATCGGAGAAGGAGGAACCGGTGATGGACACTTCGACGTTTGGCTGCCTGAGAATGACCAGGGCGCCACCCCTCCAGGCCACGTTGTCCGAGAAGGAGCAACCGGAAACGACGAGAGAGCCAGACTGGGTATCGAAGTCAATGGCCCCGCCATAACCGGTGCCGGTCTTTCTTTCCGGACTGTCATTAAACGCCTCGTTACCGGTGAAGGTGCAGTCTGCGAATGTTACCGCGCCGCCGGAAATCTCAACGGCGCCGCCGCTCGTGGCTTTGTTGCCGGAGAAAGAGCAGTCTTTGAACGCCCAGGTGCCGGAGGTAATGAACAGTGCTCCGCCATAGTCTCCCTCTTCTGCGGCGACCGTAACCTGGCCGTTGACGAAACTGATTCCCTCCATTTCGACATCGACCTCTCCGCTGACCTTAAGGATACGATGTTCGCCGTTACCGGTGAAAATGGTTTCACCCTTGATACCCACGAAACTGAAACGGGCGCCCTCGTCGTAAGAAAGTGCAGAATCTGCTCCCAGGTCATAAGTACCGCTCCCGAGATTGAAGACCGTGCCGTTAAGATCGGCCACTGTCCTATTCTCCAGTTTGAGGAAACTCCACATCTGGGCGGCGCTCATCGCGCTTTCCCAACTCTTTCCGTCCTTGGAGCCTGCACCGTCAACGGTCACATACAGGGTTTTACCCAGAATGACCTCTTTGATTTCATATACATATGCGTTGTTGGCCGCGATAGAGGTAATGTCCCAGTCATATTCGCCGGACTCGGTGTAAGGATCGCTGCCGGTATAGGTCTTTATCTTTAATCCGCCTGCAAAAGCGCCGGGGAGAACGGAAATATAATAAGTCCCTGCTCCGAAGCTGGTCGTTGAAACCGAAGAAACAGGGGTTTTGGCGGCACCGGCCACAGGGACTTCCCCGGAACAATCGATGGCCATAACACCCGCAAGGGCGCCTCCGCCCACGCTGCTGACTTCCATTTTGGTCACTTCGGTACCGGCCTTTAGCTGGAGTCCCAGGACGGCATTCATATTCTTGAAAGCTATTTTGTTGCCACTTTCGACTTTGCCCACAGATATTGCTTCCGGAGCAGAATTGCCGATCTGTGCATCAGAGATACTGACATTGACGGCAGAGCCCTCGGCAGAGTCAAACGCGGTAACCGGATGTACGGCATACAAAGCCGTCTTACCGCTGGGGATTGTACCCACAAAACTGCCGGTCGAGGTACCTGCGCCGTCGACCAGGGTGGCGAGGATGGAATTGCCGTCATTCAGGACAATCTTGATTTTCTCACCGGGAATCCAGAAGAATTCAACATCGCCGACCGATGCAAGGTTTTCGGCAGTGGCGGTGAAAACCACCTTGCCGTCCGTCCCTTCACCGCCTCCCTGACCCTGCTCTTCTTTATTGCAGGAAAGAAAGGCCATCGCAAACAGGGAAAGCGTTAACAAAAGAGAATACTTTTTCATGATGCGGTTGTTTTATGATTATTGTTATTTCTCAAAACTTTACGGTAGCCGCAATGGTCAGATGGTCTGACGGGCACCACTGGGTCTCGTTAATCGTGTAGGGCACAACTACCCGGCGATAATCAGAGGCCGTGCAGTTCTTTGTCATAATATGGTCGATCCGTCGTTCCGGATGGCCTCCCGAATAACTCTCCCACGGATAATAATAGGACTTTGAACTGCCGCTGACGGTACCCCAGCTGGCGTTGATATTGCCATCTCTCCAGTAGTCGAGGAGAGCTCTGTATGTTTCTTCTTCGTGGCCGGGGGCGCAGTTCATATCTCCGAATAAAATGGCAGGTGCCGTCCCCGCTTTTTCCGCCGCGAAACGGTTAACCACTTTTGCCATATTCAAGGCTCCGCCGTGGTCGGGATGGGGAAGATGGGTGGGAAACGCCCAGAATTCTTTTCCGCTGGCAATGTGCGTGAACCGTATCCAGATACAGGTACGTTCCGGATTCCCGCATTTTTGGTATGCGTCCACAGGATTGGTATACCAGGTGTCGTCTTCTTTCGAAAGCCACACGTAGCCGCATTCCTCCAGTTTCAGCTTTGCACTGTTGTAGGCAAAGCCGTCTGCGAAATAGTACGAGAGAGCTCCCGCAGCGTTCATTCTGTTGGGCCACTGGAGTTTCCATTGCCAGTCTTTGATGGAAGCGCACATCGCCTGCAGGGAATACTTGCCCCCGCCGATATGGGTTTCATCCACTTCGTTGAAACCGATGATATCTGCCTTGGTCGCGGCAATCGTCCCGGCCAGGGCGCTGCGCACTTTCTGGTTGTCCATTGACATCTCAGTGCGCCTGGTTGACGGCTTGAGAAGGTTGCAAGTAGCTACGGTAATGGTAACTTCATCCGGATTCTGCGAATTGCCAGGATCATTACCATTGACTTTCCCACATGCGCACACGAGCACTTGTGAGATGACTATTAACATAATGAGTTTCTTCATTTCTTTCATATGGCACTTACTTCATTTTTGAAATCTTGAAATCCGCAATGATTGGATAATGGTCGGATGGGATATAAAACTTGTCCACCCCTGAATGCTCCCGCTTAGTATAGCCATCAGGTTTCTGGTAGATATCTATGCAGGCATTAAGCATTAGCTCGGAAACGTACATGTAGTCAATTCTCACATCACCGCAAGTGGGCTGGAAGCTGTCCGGGTAGCGGGTATAGAACAGGTCAATAAACGGTGAATGGCTTATCATATAATCCTGAGTCTGGAATGCCAGCGATTCCGGGTTCCACTTATATGCGTAATTATCCCTCCTGCTGTATGAGTTATAGTCCCCGGCCATTATCCAAAGTTCTTTATCCGGGTCTTTTGACTTGCGGACAGTGTGATCCATGATACAGTTCAGTTCCTTGATTCGGTGCTGCTCACCTTCGTATTTTTTGGCACTCTCATTCCGCCTTTCTATTGGTACGGCATAACCATATTTGCCGTGTTTGAGATGAAGTGTCACAATGTTAAGAGGCGCCTTTACCCCCTTCACGTGAACCTGATACCAGCCGCTGTAGTTTACGATGACGGTGTCAGGTTTATGACCTCTGACAATAGTGACGCTGTCAATGGGAAAGCGCGAGGTTACAACCTGAGGGTAGTTAGTGAGCCCAAAAGGAGTGGAAGTAGATGGACGGCGTGGCGTGACAACGTGATATCGATGCCCCCATCTGGAACAAAGTTCATCCCAGTGCGCCGGTAGATAACGTTCCTCATTGGGCATATGGTCCTTTGCCCTGTCATAATAAATCTGGGCGCCTTCATCAAAAATGCAGATGTCAGGATTCCAAGAGTTTACCCAATCAACAAATGCCTGATAGTGATCCGGCTGGCCAGCCCACATTCCATTCTGGATATTCCAATAGAGGACACGGAGCGTTCCATGTCGGTGTTTGGGCTTTTGAGGACCGGAGGATGCAGATGGGCCAGAAGCAACAGCACAGCCTAACGCCTGCAGGGTTAGGAAAGCGATTATAACAAGGTACTTCAGTATGTTCGTTGCCTGTCGCATTTTTATCTCTTTTAGGCAAAGCTATAAAAAAAAAGCCGGAGCGTCTATAGCTCCGGAAAAACGGGAATCTTGAAATGAATCGGGATATTATTTAGCGCTGATTATCAGCAAACTAAATACTTTTAAAAATAAAAATCGGGAAACGATTATTTTTCTTATAGCAATGAAATAATGCGCTTAAACTCTTCTTCGGGGATTGCAAGACGGGCCTTGAGTATGGACCTGAGGTTTTGAACTGTCTTAACTGAACAATGCAGCATTCCGGCAATTTCAGTGTTGTCTTTAATATCCAGTTTTATAAGAGCAAGTATACGGAGTTCGTTGCTTAGAATCTCTGTGCGCTTGGGAACGATCCTCTGTTCCGGCTTTAGGCAGGAGTTTACAACCTCGATGAAATCAGGGAAAATATCCACAAAGGCTCGGTCGAAATTATTGAACAATTCCCGCCTTTCTTCCGAAGCAATTTCGCCTGATGGACTTGTCAGTTCCAGTGCCTGGGCGGTATGTCCTTTCCTGAGGCTGGAGTTAATCTTTGTCCGGAATATGTCCAAGCGTTTAATGTACGATGAGTAAAGTTGGAAGGCTACGCCTATATAGCTTTTCGATATTTTGTCTGAACGTTCCAGATTTTTTTTCAGTGAAATAATCTTCAGGCGGGAACGATTGATTTGCAATAGCGTCAGAACTATTGCAACCAAAAGAATAGAAATAAGCGTTATTGTAAGCCATAGCTCCTTATTTCTCTTCTCGATTAGCCTGGTGTTGCTGTCATTGATCTTAATTGTCTGCTCTACACCATCTACGACGCGTTTTTTTGAGCCCAGCCTCTGAAGTGAAGCGAAATAGTAATCGGAAATCTTTTTGGCCGCTTTCACTTCATTGATACTGTTCAGCAGCGATTCCACCCTCAGCAATGATGCTATATCCTGGTTGTTATTCTCTACCTCTATAATCGCCGATTGCAACAGGTCATCAAACGCTTCTCCAGTAAGGTTCCGCTCGTATAAATAAGCTATTGCAAAACGGTCATAAAGGCACGTGGCATAGGCGGCCGAATGATGATCTTCAATAATGGACATGCGTATAGCGTTATATCTTCTTGCCTCGGCGATATTCCCGGCCCTTGCTTCTTTCCTTTCAATACTGTGAAGATATTCTATACTCATTGTATCTGCCACCATAAGAAGAGAATCCCTGTAAATGTCATACAGTTTGCGATACTTCCTCCTTAAGTTTATAGGCTCATTGTAATCTGTGTACTTATTACTATAGAACAGCGCCACAGCGCGGTAATACCTAACCAAAAGATTATTTGTAAGCTTTTCTCCAGACAATGATCTAAAGGTCTCATGAGCTTCCAGATAATAACCATACTCGGACAACTGTGCGGCCAGTCCAATTTGGGCCTCAAGCCAGAGAGAGTCTACACCGGATGACAAAGCAAACTGAGCGGCTTTTTCCAGATACACCAAAGAAGAGTCTCCCACGCAGTTGGAGAAAGCCATAGCTATATCATAATACAGGGAGAAAGTCTCATTGGTAGTTTCCCCGGGGAGCCTTTTCTTCAAAGCATCTATCTCCTTCTCCTTCTTTTCCGCATAAACTTCCGTGCTGTCCAGAGCGGATAGAAGTTCAGCCACCAGCCCCTTGGTCCTGTCCGTATGCGGAAACTCTCCTTTATGGCAAGAAAAGAGAAGTAGCGCCGATACTATTAAAATAGAAGCCTTTTTCATTACAAATCAAAACTTTTCGCTAAGATAGTGATTCTTCTGTAATTCTCCCTATTAATCATCGCACACCAAACTGAAGACCGGAAGACGGTTTCCGTAAATAAGGCCTTAATTACCCGTCTGCTTGTCTTCACCTTCAAACCATAAAGTTCCGCTATATCGAATAAATAGCTGATGGCCATGTCATCAACGTGGAACCAACGGTTCACGCCGGTGTAGTTCAGACCGAGTTTCTCTGCAAGGTCCTTCCGTGAAATCCCATACTTTTGCAAAGCAATTCGCAGGAAGGCCAAACGATTCATTCCCTGGGGCAATTCTATCTCCACTTCGCACAATGAAGATTGGGTGTCCCTATCTAAAGAGAAACTCAGCTCATATCCCAACCTGTCAACAACACTCTGGGCAAAGGATAGGCGCATGTTATCACGCTGGAAATAGGCAAAGATATTCTGCGGCGACATCCCCATCAGACGCGCGATCTCTGGTTTGGACACGCCAATTGAAGCCATAAGGCTTTCCAAAAATTGCAAATTTCCCCGTTTCACACAAATTATATTTGGAAGATTCGATATTATTTAATCTACTATACTTTTATTTGATATTATATAACGTTTTCTTTGACAAATTGAACAAAAAAGGTTGAATCTCGGCAACTGCCCCCGATGGCAAGAACTATCAGACGCCCCTGTTTCATCACAGGCGTATACTGCTGTCATCGTCCCATTCTTTGGACCCATGACAGCGAAGCCGGACACAGTCTCTTGACCGCTTCCCAATTAATGAGCAGCGTCAGCACCGACATTCAATCAAGACATTTCATCATTGGCACAAATAACGAGATAATATTTTTAAAGGGATGATATCGGTCTTCTTTTCATCATCATAGGAGGACGTCAAATCAAGGAAATAAAGCAGCGGCTTACATACTCTCATGTACATATGCCGCTGCTATAATTCTACATCTGAGCCAACTTCTCAGGAATACACCACTACCAACCACGCCTACTGGATTCCCATCCACATGGCTGTACAAGAAGTAACCTGCGTTTAGAGGTTACTTGGAACTGGGACAAGCGGGAAATAGACCTCAAATTCATCGGTTCTTTGGTTACAGGATTTGCAGATGGGTGTGATATACCAGCTGTTATCATATCCACCTACTTTCTGAACATGAGCGCCGACAAGGTCTTTCCTGTTGCAGCCATACGCGCCACATACGCTGGCTTTCATTCCGGCTTTATCTTCCCAGTATTCAAGCCAAGTCGAATAGCCAGATGCCTTTGTGATGATTTACCAAATGTCAATCATTGTGCCAAATAAAATATATGACATTATGTCGGTTTATTCTAGTATCAGATGTATTTAGCTCTATTTTCATAATTAAAATAGCAAAATTTTGCTATTTTAATTATGAAAATCTAAATAATGTCATTATCTTTGCGGTCGAGATTGAGAAAACTGACATGCCATGATACAGGAATTGAGATTCAAGAACTTTTTGTCATTCCGAGATGAAGCCATCTTTAGCTTTGAACCCACAAAGGATGAACCCATCAACCGCGTGGCCACGATGGCCGACGGAACCAAACTTCTCCGGTTTGCTGTCGTGTTTGGAGCGAACGCCTCCGGCAAGTCAAACTTTTTGGAGGTGCTAGATTTTCTGCGTCGATTTTGGACGCAGGTCCCCAGAAGGAACGACCTGTCAACACGAGTGGTTCCTTTCCTCCTGGATAAAGACACCCCGTCTGAGGACTCTGTCTTCGAGATGAAGTTCTACGTGGGCGATGTCCGCTATTGGTACAAACTCAGCCTCAACAAGGAACGGGTATCCCACGAATCTTTGTACTTCTATGATTACCCCTCCCCTCAACCTACTCGAATCTTCTGGCGCGAGTACTCCGAGGGCCAGTCTGTTGTCAAGTTCAATCCTGCTGCCGTAAAACTTAAGGCTGCGGAGATTGATGCTCTCAACCTCAATTGCTGGAAAAACATGTCGTTCTTCGCCTCTTTAACGAAGGTAAACATAACCATTGAACGCATCAATGACGTTATTCGCTGGATCAAGGAGAAGCTTATGCCGGGCATTAACCGCGGGACAGAGCTTTCCGGCTACGCAAAGGAGAAAATGCTTAAAGATGAAGATTTCCGGAATTACTTAACCTCCTTCATCAAAACTGCCGACTTAAGAATCGCCGAAGTCAATGTAAAAGAAACCGCTCACGCTCTGAATGAGCAACAACTCAAGATGGTCTCTGAATCTACCTTAGACGAAGAACTAAAAGCCGAAATCCTTTCCAGCGGTTCTATTAAAGACATTGATACTGGCTTCAAAGTGCGAGTCAAGAACGCTCGTGGAGAAGAAGAGTATATTCTCCCCGAAAACAGACAATCAGATGGAACTACCCGCGTTATTGAGATTGAATCTGCCATTTACGCTACAATTAAGGAACAGGCCTTCCTGCATGTGGATGAGATAGAAGCCTCGCTACATCCTTCCCTGCTGGATTTCGTACTCAACGAATTCCTGAAAGTGAACGACAATCGCTCTCAGCTGCTTGTTACTACCCATTATGACCCGCTGTTGGATAGCCTTGATGTGAATGACCTCTTCGGCAAAGACTCGGTCTGGTTCACCGAGAAGAAGGAGGATGGAAATACCGAGCTTTATCCCCTAACCGATTTCAAGGGACTCGGCAAACTGTCTTCTATCCGCAAGTCTTACAAGAACGGACAGTTTGGTGCCGTTCCCGAAATATACGTTTAAGGTTATGGCGAGAGTTAGGAAAGAACGTGAGATAAAACGCTCACGAATCACGGTTATTGGAGAAGGCCTTACCGAACGTTGGTATTTTGATCATCTTCGTACGATCAAGGGATATAAATATGACTGCAAGCCGCGTTTTTTTGCGCATCAATCATACGAGGAGATGGAAAAGCTCATTGACTGGGTGCTTCAAAACGGTGGCATTGCCGTATGTGTTTGTGATGCAGACATAACCCGGACGAATGAGGAGCGAAGCAAGAAACTCCAGGATATGAAAGGACGCTACGCAAAAAATGATCGCGTGTTCATTTGCGATAGCATGCCGTCCATCGAGTTCTGGTTTCTGATTCATTACATGAATACCCAGAAATATTTCAAAGATTCAGACGCTGTCATTAAGGTCTTGAAAAAGTATCTTCCAGGGTATGAGAAGACCGGCTCATTCTTGGAAAAGTTGTCCTGGGTCGCAGACTTGTGTGCAGATAACCACTTAAAAGAAGCCTGCGAGCGAGCCGCCCTGATAAAACCTGGAAATGAGTCCTACTCAGAAATATTTCATGCAATCAATCTCTTTACGGAGACAGCATCTCCAAACAAATAGGTAATAAGCCTTCTCTAAAGTATCATCCAAGACAATCCAAAGATTGTCTTTTTTGTCCCCTCCTTCAAATATAATCGCGGATTGGCATTCCTATGGCAACATGAATGGTTCAATTGCCTTCGCCCATTTATATAAGCTTCCGGCAGAAGATGAACTCCATCCCGAGATATTTCCATTGGCAGTTCATTTTTTACGGCTAAAACAGATAACAAATCTATGTATCCGCAGTTATGACTCTCGGCAATGTGCTCAATCACAGTATTCGCCCATTGAATCTTCTCATTATTGGTTTTCCTTTGATTATCTTTGGCAAAATATGATTTGAAGCTATGGCAAAGAAGGAAAAAGGGCTAAACAATGATAAGGAGGCTATCGCAAAAAGCGATAACCTGCATCAAAGTAACAATCAGTTGAGTATAGTCCCTATAGAGAAGAGAATTTTTTTGGTTCGGGACACGCAGGTTATGATTGACCTGGACCTTGCATCCTTGTATGATGTAGAGAATCGCTCTTTAAGGCAGGCCGTCAGGAGAAATCTCGACAGTTTTCCCGATGATTTCATGTTCCGGCTTTCACAAAACGAGGCTAACGACTTGATAGCCAGAGGGGTGTCACAATCTGTGATACCCCCTGGTTACAATACTGGCGGGGCAGAAATGTATGCCTTTACAGAACAAGGTGTAGCCATGCTTGCCACCGTCTTAAAAAGTCCAAAGGCAAGGGCTGTAAGCATTGACATCATGCGGGCATTTGTTGCCATGCGTCATTTCTTAATGTCAAATGCCCAGGTCTTTCAACGCCTGGACAGACTTGAGATTCGCCAATTGGAAACAGAGCACAAGATTGAACAGGTTTTTGCCAAGCTTGACGAAGGGGCCGAAGACAATAAGCAGTGCATCTTCTTTGATGGACAGGTATATGATGCTTACGAATTTATCTGTAATCTGATAAAAAGCGCCACCACTCGTATCGTCCTCATCGATAACTATGTAGATTATACCGTTCTTACTATGCTGGACAAGCGGGAGCCTGGCGTGGATGCGACCATCTATACGCAAAAAGCGGGCGACCAGTTTAAACTGGACATTGCAAAACATGATGCCCAGTATCCGCCTATTCCGGTTTGGATCTTCAAGATGTCCCATGACAGATTCCTCATCATTGATGATCGGGTATATCATGTGGGGGCCTCGATTAAAGACCTTGGCAAGAAGTGGTTTGCCGTGTCCATCATGGAAGCTCAGGACGCCAACGTTATCATTACCCGGCTGCAGGCGGACTCTTCAAGCATCTAAAACGGGCATTTCATGCGTCGTTTCATCGCCTAAAGCCAGAGATAATTTGGAATTCTCATAAAAAGCATTTTTGTGCAGTTTTGGACTTGCTCCCATATTAGGCAGTCTTTTTGTATGTATTCTTGTATGCAGAAAAAGAAAATCGCTGAAACTCAATGAGTTTCAGCGACTTCTGTGGAGGTAGTCGGATTCGAATTAAAAATGCAAAACCGTCCACAGACCCTTGTTTAAATGATTCCTATTGCGTATTTTTGCAGGCGGAGGTATTTGACTCCGCCTGTTTTTGGGATATTTTTGGGATACGATTGAAAGTTCTGGAGGAACCGAAAAATGAAAATAAAGCGCAATGCAGCATTCAAGCTTTTTACCTATGGTAAAAACAAGGACAAGTACCAGATCCGCCTGAGAGTAACGTTCAACAGTCAGCGGATAGATCTTGGTACAAACTGCCAGATTAACTTCCTGGGGGCCTGGGACAATGAAAATGAGCTGGTACGACCTGGTTATAAAGGCCCGAAGGGAGAGACGACTATTACCATCAATGACGAATTACGCAAGTGTAAGGATGCCATCGATATGGTGTTCCAGTACTATGAAGTGAACGATAAGATTCCTACTCCTTCGGAAGTGCAGGCAGCTTTCAAAGAACGGATGGCGGGAATTCTTCCCAAACGTCCGGAACCGGAACCCAAGAAAAAGGAAAAACAGCCCAAAGAACCGGACCTTTTCACCGTTTTCGATGAATTCACACGCAAATGCGGGGAGAAAAACGCCTGGACAGAGGCCACGTTTGATAAAATGGCAGCTATCCGGAACGATCTGATGAACTTCTGCCCTAAAGCCAAGCTCTCCGGACTGGACGAAGACACGCTCACCGGTTTTGTCGGCTACCTGCGGGACAGCAAGGTTATCTATCCCGCGCGCGTGAAAAAGAATAAGGAAGGGGAAGAAGATGAAAAAGAAAAGAAGCCCGTGCGCATCGGCCTGAACAACACCACCATCCGGAAGAAGCTGGAGTACCTCACCTGGTTCCTGCGCTGGGCCAGGGACAATGGCTATGCGGTGAACCCGGCCTTCAAGACCTACAAACCCACCCTGAAGCAAACGCAGAACAAGGTCATCTACCTCACAAAAGAGGAGCTCGCCAAAATCCGGGACCTGGACCTTAGTGCCGCACCCCGCCTGGAGCCCGTCCGCGACATCTTCTTATTCTGCTGCCTTACCAGTCTTCGCCATTCCGATGCCGATAACCTTAGAAAAACCGACGTCAAGGGCGACCACATAGAAGTGACAACCATCAAAACGGGAGACAGCGTATCCATCAAATTGAACAAAACCGCCCAGACTATCCTGGAAAAGTATAAGGATATCCCCTTCCCCGGAAATCGGGCCCTGCCCAGTTTCACCAACCAGGCCATGAACCGCAGCATCAAAGACCTCTGCCAACTGGCCGGAATTGATGAGGCGATTCGCATAACCACCTATAAAGGCAACGTCCGCAAGGATGAGGTCCATCCCAAATGGGAGCTAGTCGGCACCCATACCGGCCGCCGCACCTTCATCGTGCATGCCCTCTCCATGGGCATATCCCCCAGTGTTGTCATGAAATGGACCGGCCACAGCGATTACAAGGCCATGAAGCCATACATCGACATCGTGGATGCCGCAAAAGATGAAGCAATGGCCAAATTCGACGATTTGTTGTAGGAATTGAGGAAGAATGATTAACTTCGCAAAAATGATTGTATTATGGCTCTGCCGATAAGCATAGAAAGACTACTGGACGGCCACACCGTTGAAGGACACCGGATTGAGTTTAAGCAAGGATGGAATCCTGCCCCAATCTACAGGACCATTTGCGCATTCGCCAACGATATCGCCAATGAAGGCGGCGGATATATTGTAGTTGGCGTGGATGAAAAGAATGGGCTTCCTGTTCGGCCCGTAATGGGGATACCTATTGAGGAAATTGAGCCCATCGGTAAGGAGATGGTGGCCTTTGACAACCTGATTAATCCCGTTTACCATCCCAAAACCAGCGTGGAGGATATAGACGGTAAGAAAGTCTTTGTCATCTGGTGCCCTGCCGGTCAGGACCGTCCCTATGAAGTGCCTGACGATGTAAATGCTAAGGAGAAAAAGTACAATTATCGGGTACGCTATAACTCTTCGTCCATTGTTCCCAAAGGAGAAATGTTCCGGGATCTGATGGACCTTGCGAACAATGTCCCTTATGATGACAGGGCCAACACATCGGCTAGCATAGCTGATGTCTCCCAGACACTGGTGAGGGATTTCCTGGTTAAAACCGGGAGCAAGCTCGCCGGGCAGATTGAAACAGAGCCATTCCGGGACATCCTTGATGCAATGGAACTCTTGGCAGGTCCCCGTGAAGCCATTTATCCCAGGAATATCGCCTTGATGATGTTCAATGACCATCCGGAAAAGTTCTTCCCCTATCTGCAGGTGGACATTACCATTTTCCCAAAGGGTAAGCAACAGGATCCCGATAACTTCATCGAAGTGCCATCCATCAAGGGGCCCATTGATAGCATCTATCGCAAAACAATGGCCTACTTGGAGACCAATGTCATCAAGGAGAATGTCCAGAAGCGCGACTATAAGGCAGAGGCCGATCGCTCTTTCAACTATCCGATTCATGCATTGGAAGAAATCATCGGGAATGCTCTATACCACTACAATTACCGGCAGCGGGAACCTATCACCATCGAGATTGAGCCCGATGCCATGTACATCAGTAATCCGGGCGGCCCGGACAGATCTTTGAAACCGGCCGATTTCACCAAAGGCATCGTTCGTCCCCGCCAGTATCGTAACCGCAGGATTGGCGATTTCTTTAAGGAGCTGGATATTACCGAAGGGAAGTCCACCGGCATCCCCACCATTACTGCGGCTATGCAGAAGAACGGCTCTCCGGCCGTAAAGTATGAATTCGACGATTCATATTCCTGGTTCATGGCCACTGTCCCGGTGCATCCTGTGTTCTTGAATGACACTGTAAATGATACATTAAATGATACAATAAATGATACTTTAAAAGGTGTTCAACTATCTGTCCGTCAAAAAGATATCGTTTTCTTGATGGAAAAGAATGATAGAATAACGATAGATGAAATAAAGTCTCATTTTAAAGTATCACGACCCACCATCAATCGCGATATTCTCATGCTTAAGAAGGCTGGCATATTGCAAAGAGTCCAGAGCAAAAAGACGGGCTATTGGCTTATACTAAAGAAGATTAAGTAATCTAACATATGGCTATGGCACCCCTCAAAGACATCCTCAAACAATACCGCACCCTTCTCCGCCGCTCGGATGCCCGGTGGAGGAAGCTGCTGTGCCCCTATCCCATAGACCCGGAGGCGCAGCAGTCCGATGACGTAAGATGGCGCGCAAGATACAATTGGTTTATCTGGATTGTCCTGGGTTCTTTGGGGATTCTTGCCGAGATTCTTGTCTTCCCCCAGATTGACAAGATGCTTATGATACCCCTTCTCTTGTTCGCCTTTTTGCTGGCTTTCTGTGCCATTATGCAGAATTCCCGCATCAAAAAGAGCCCTGCGGGCCGAAAAGAGAAGGCAAAACTGGCCAGTTTTGAAGAATGTTTCGTCAAAAAGGAGGATTACGCCAAAGTGGACCAGTACATCCGTGGCTCTTTCTCTTCGTCTTCCAAGATGAAATCCGGCCAGGCCATTGCGCTCATCATGGCCATTCGTGAGGCCGGCATGTCCAACGAGGGCGAAGCGCCGCTGGCCAGCTTCCTCATCAAGGATTATGGCTCCCTTGGTATCCTTAGCTTCGACTCGGTGCGCGCAGCTACAAGTGCCAAACGTGACAATGAGAAGAAGGCCGCTGTCATGTCTGTCATAGCTCCCGACAAGCCTGGTCTTCCAAATACTTCCAAATAAATACAAGTGGATTTTTTAGAAGACAATAGAAGTGTAACTAATTGATACACAAGTAGTTATAAAATAGTTTGGCACGGTTGTTGCCTGTGCTTGCAGCCGGATGGATTCACCGCAGAATGCAGTGACCATCCGGCTGAAACATATATATAACCATTAAACTTTTATGATCATGGAAAGACATGACTTTGAAAGACTCCTCCAAAAGATGCTCGTCCAGATGACGGGAGAGGAGCTCGTGACCATCTTCAGGGAGGCCACGACGGTAGGGAAAGATGAGAACGGCGCTTCGGTGGAAACAACGAAGTACGTCTACGGGATCCAAGACCTTGCGGCGTACATCGGCTGTTGTGCCAGTACCATCTATGATCTTAAGAAGCGCGGCGTACTGGACGGCGCCATTGTGTCCAAAGTAGGAAAGCGCATTGTTTTCAACGCACCGCTTGCCCGGCAGCTTGCCGATGAGTACCAGCGCCGGCAGCGCGATGCCCGTCAGGAGGAGGGCCGGTTATGATACTCATTCACCGCCCTCCCTCTGCGCCGTTCGGGACACTGGCGCGGGAAACGCTCCAGACCCCGGAACTAAGCCTGAAAGAGAAGGGGATGCTGGCTGTGGTGTTCAGCCTTCCCGAGGACTGGGCCCTTACCGTTGCGGGACTCTCCGGCATCCTGAAGGAGAGCAAAGGTGCCATCCAGTCCACTCTCCGGGGCTTAAAAGCCAAGGGATATCTGGCCGAAGAGCTCATCCGCAACGACATCGGCCAGATTCTCCGCCGGGAGTACATCTTCCGGGAAATGCCGCAGACGGAAAACCCGTCTATGGTGAATCCGGAACAACAAATAATAATAGAACAAAGTAACCATCAAACAATAGAAGAAATGAACAAAATAAGTCCCCTTTTCAGAAACTCGGATTTTTACGAGGAATGGAAAAAATTCATACGTCAAAGAGGTGAACGATATACTCCTGCCATGAGGGCCGATGACCTTGCCTCACTGGAAAAGTATCCCGAGGAAGTAGCCGTACTCATCATCCGCAGGGCGGTGGACCGTGGATGGTCCCGCGCCCATTTCCCCGGCTCCGGCCAAAGAATCCTTGAAAGTTGGAACAGGGTCACCGGTTCAGAAGAGAGCGTCATCACCCGGAACCAGGCCGTCAAGCAGGCGCTGAAAGAAAGAAGAGATGAAAGAGAAGATGAAGAAGGGAAAGGAGGTGCGGGGCGATGACCGTCGGTGCTATCATCCAGGCTCGGCGCAGCCGCCCCGTCAGCCAAATCCCCTTTCAGGAGATGAAATGGCTCATCGCCGACGTTGTCGTCGATGAAGCGTTCTCCCTTCGCTGCGAGGCCGCGGAGCAGAAGCTTCTGGAGGCCATCGTCAATCTGGTAACACAGGAGCTCTGCACAACCTATTCCTCCTGGCGGGCCGACGAACTCCGTATCGCCATACGTGCCGGGGCTTGTTCCCAGCTGGGGCCCATGTACCGTCTTTGCCCGGCCGAGTTTGTCCGTATTATGGATACCTATCACACCTGTCCTATGCGTCTGGAGGCACTGCGCATCCTTCGCCGGGAAGCCGAAAAGCCACAGCCGGAAGACCCGGCTGTGGCAAAACGGAAGTTTCGTGAATCGTTGGAAAAGATTGCGAAAGAGTGTTTTGCCGATGTTGCCAGGGATGGACGCATCACCTACTATTCAGACACGCTTGTGGCAAACATCTATGACCTGCTCTGTGAGACCGGGGCCATACTGGCTGAGGGCAACTTGCCCGAAAACGGGAAGGAGGCGGAGAAGGAAAAGCGGCATCTGCTGGAGGAAGCCTTCAAGTTGATGGCTTCGGAGGGGAAGCGGCTGGAAATCCCGTAATACGCTGGAAAAATTTTTTTTGCAAGATGTGCGTTTGTGATACAAACGCGTCCGCCGCAGGACCCTTCTACGCCTGCGGCGGACATTTAAGCCATTTTTTAGAACCCTGGAACTTTACATTTTTGAACCATGATTATAAAGAAAAACAAAATGATCAGCCTCCGGATGACAGAGTATCAATACGACAAAATGATGGACCTGATGCAGATTGAGGGATACCACTCAAGGACTCGCTTTATCATCGACACAGTCCTTAAAAACGCCCGGAAGAACTATGAGCCCAAAGGGACGGGCCGGGATGCTGAGCTGTACAAGATACGCAAGAAGTTGATTCAGCTTTACAGGGAAATGTCGGCCGAAGGGAAGAACCTTAACCAGATTACCAAAGCCGTGAACACGTTTTCCCGGTGCTGGGACATTGACTTCACCACCGTGGAGAGGATGTGCAGTGCCATCAATATGGCAGGTAAAGTTGCCGAGAAGCTGACTTGGCGATCCAGCGACGTGCACCGTATTGCCGTGAAGATAGAGTGTGACTATTGTCCGAATGACGAGTATGAAGATGCGTAAACAAAGATTGATTGACTCCAAACAACTTTCGTCCATGTGATAAGAAGAGTTGCCAGCTTTGCAACTCTTTTTATAAAACGGATGATTCGGGAAGAAGGTTCTTTCAGAAGAAGGGAATTGTTCTACAACTTCTCTGTCACAGTATCTGATTCATTCAAATTAAGCTCCAAAGCCGACAACCTATTACCATTGAAGACCATGTTTGTTGGGACACTGGCTACCGTCTTGATAATTCTGTAATTATCTGTTTTCAATGTGACTAAAAGCGAACTTCCCTTGGGTAGAGTTACTGGCGGGAACAGCAAATAAGCACTTGAAACACCGTCCATTGTTAATGCGGGATTAAGCTTGGCTGAAATTCGGTTATTACCATTCAGTATATGTAAGCTCCCAGATTCATAATCCCATTGAACCGTACCTGACAACGCCACGTCTGCGCCTGATTCAATTGTAATTTCATGAATTCTATCGGCCGAGAGGTCACAATGCCAGTTTTGTTGTTAACCCGAATGAACACAGTCGCAAGCGGCCTCGTGAAGGCCATATCACGTATTATAGCTTCTGAGTCATCTGCCTTAAAAACAATGTAATATGGATTATTCACCACAATGTCTGTCTCTTGGTCATAAACCCCTTCTCCGGAGTTTTGTTGTTCCGGAACCTCAAAGTCAAGCTTATGCCCGCTCTTAGGACCAATATAGCTTTGGGAACAGAATGCGTAAAGCTTATGACTGCCGTCTAAGATATCTTCAATTACTCCGGAAAACACAGCAGTGCCAGTAATCCCGGATTCATTCTCCATTTCCAAATCCGGGCGCTTGGCATCATCCCAGTCATCAATGAAAACGCTCAGTCGGTCATCGGCCACCCACCTTGCATAGAGAAGCAGTTTCCCATCACTCCCGGACTCTTTCTCAAGCATCGTTTTAGTAACAGGACTTGCCGTTATCTCACTCAAAGCGATGTCTACATTAGCGCCCGTCGTCGGGACCGTCGGATCATTTTCTATTTTATTGCCAAGACAGGACGTAAAAGACAAAAAAGTGAAAACGATAGACACATATATGCATATCGTTTTCAAGAGCCAACAATTTACGGTGCGAATCACAACTTATGCTTTAAACCAGTTAATGCATTTTTGACATTGGGCTGATATATATCGCCAGTCTTCAGCCTCGACAATGGTTTTCGGGAAGAGCTTGGAGCCCATGCCCACAGCGGTGACGCCGCTCTTGGCCCAGGCCGACAGGTTCTCCTGGGTGGGCTCCACGGCGCCGGTTGCCATAATCATGGCCCAGGGCAGCGGGGCCAAGACATTCTTAACGAAGGCGGGACCACCAACAGTCCCCGCAGGGAACACTTTCACCAAATCGCAGCCTTTTTCCATCGCACGGACAATCTCCGTCACGGTGCCACAGCCCGGGCTGTAAGGCACGCCGCGGCGGTTCGCCAGCGTAATCACCTCCTCCACAATGCAGGGGCTTACCAGAAAGTCCGCTCCAAGTTGGAGATATAGGGCCGCCGTGGGAGCGTCCAGGATGGTGCCCGCACCGAGGGCCATCTCCGGACACTCGGCACGGATGTAGCCAATGAGTTCCATGAAAACGATGTGCGCCCCGTCGCCGCGGTTGGTGAATTCAAACGCGCGGATGCCGCCGTCGTAGCAGGCCTTGACGACCTTCTTTGTAAGTTCCACATCCTTGTTGTAGAACACCGGAACGATGCCGGTGCTGCGGATGATGCCAATAGTGTCAATCTTTTTGAACTTAGCCATAGTTATCTGCTAACGCGGCCGCTTCCGCCGCCTTTGATTAAGGATTCAACTTCCGCCACCGTTACCTGGTTATAGTCCCCGAAAATAGTGTGTTTGAGGGCCGATGCCGCCGCGGCAAACTCAATGGCTTCCTGGTCCGTGGGATAGGTTAGCAGGCCGTACAGCAGGCCGCCCATGAAGGAATCGCCACCACCCACGCGGTCTACAATGTGGGTGATGTCGTAACGGTGGGACTGCCAGAGGGCCTTGCCGTCATAGAGCACGCCGCCCCAGGTGTTGTGGTTGGCGTTGATGCTGCCGCGAAGGGTGATGGCCACCTTCTTGCAGCGGGGGAACCTCTCCATAAGCTGCTGAGCCACGCTCACAAAGATGTTCTGGTCTATCTCTCCGCCGGTTTTCTCCGGGTCAAAGCCTTCGGGCTTGATGCCGAATTCCTTCTCCGCGTCTTCCTCGTTGCCAAGGATGAGGTCGCAGCCCTCCACCAATGAAGGCATAACCTCAGAGGCGCTCTTGCCGTATTTCCAGAGTTTCTTGCGGTAATTCAAATCACAGGTAACCATCACGCCCATCTCATTGGCAATCTTGATAGCTTCAAGGCAGGCATCGGCCGCACCCTGCGAAAGGGCGGGGGTGATGCCGGTCCAGTGGAACCAGTCGGCCCCCTTAAGGACTTCCCTCCAATTAACCATACCGGGCTGAATCTCGGAAATAGCGCTGTGCGCGCGGTCATAGATTACTTTGGATCCGCGGGCAACGGCTCCGGTTTCGAGATAATAAATACCCACGCGGTCGCCGCCATATACAATACCGTCCACGTTTACGCCGAATCCTTTGAGTTCCGCGGTGCACATATCGGCAATGTCATTCTTGGGAAGACGGGTAACAAAGTGGGCGTCCACGCCGTAATTGGCAAGGGAAACGGCCACATTGGCCTCCCCTCCGCCAAAGGTGGCGTCGAACTGACGGGCCTGTGAGAAACGCAGATAGCCGGGGGTAGAAAGGCGAAGCATCACTTCGCCGAATGTTACTACTTTCGCCATATCCTAACGCATTTCCGTGTACTGAATCTTGTCCATGTCGCCGTAGTCAAGATTCTCTCCGGCCATACCCCAGATGAACATATAGTTTGACGTACCCGCTGCGGCGTGAATGCTCCATTCCGGGCTCATGATGGCCTGCTCGTTGGAGAGCCACACCACCCGCTCCTGCTGGGGCTCACCCATCAGGTGGCAAATCATATTGCCCTCGGACACGTTAAAATAGAAGTACGCCTCTATGCGGCGGGCGTGCGTGTGCGCGGGCATGGTGTTCCAGACGCTGCCGGGCTTGAGCTCGGTAAGACCCATCTGCAGCTGGCAAGGGCCTTCTTCCAGCACATTGTTGACGATGAGCTGGTTAATGACGCGATCGTTGGAGTCTTCCATCTTGCCGGCGGCAAAGGAATTGGCCTTGAGGGAGCCTTTACGGCCGTCAATGGTAATGAGCTGCGTCTTGTAAGCTTTGTGCGCAGTGGCGGAATTGAGGTAGAACTTGGCCGGGTTGGCGGCATCCTTGCTCCTGAAAATCACCTCTTCATTCCCCCGCCCCACATACAGGGCCTCCTTGAACTTGAGGACATAGTCCTTTCCATTCACCGTGACAATTCCCTCGCCACCCACATTGATGACGCCCAGCTCCCGGCTGAAGAGGAAATACGGCGCTTTAAGCGGGTCGATGGTTTCCAGTTTGAGGGCCTTGGTGGCCGGCACGGCACCGCCAAAGATAAAGCGGTCGTACATGGAATAGGTGAGGCGGATTTCGTCCGCCACCATCACCTCCGGCATCATAAAGCGGGCACGGAGCGTTTCGGTGTCGTAGCCTTTAACATCGGCAGGATGACAGGCCGTCTGGATGGTATACTTGGTTTGTGCAGTCATAACGATGCTTGCAAGCAGCAGTGCTGCGGTTAATACTTTCTTCATGGTTTAGCGGTTAAAGAAGCCTTGATAATGCGTCGGCGGTTGAAGATGGCCAGAACGGTGGTACCTGCCACCAGGATGGCGCTGCCCACCAGCTTAAAGTCGTGCACCAGGTGGAAGATAACCCAGGAGAAGATGCTGGAGGCGAAGTCCAGCGCTCCGCCCTGGAAGCCCTCCGGAATGGCCACGGCAGCGTCACCGGTGCGGGCGTACACATCCTGCGCGGCCAGGGTGAACCATGGCGCCAGGTCTGTCACAAAATACAGGCCCACGGTCAGGCTCACCAGGCCGATGATAAAGGTTTTCACCACATTGCCCTTGGTGACAGGCAGCACGGCCGGGAACACATAGAACATGCCCGCCAGCGAGGCCAGGGGCAGGAATTCGTTCCCCGGAAGCACCACGGAGAGCAGCAGGGTGCACGGGATCAGGAGCAGCGACACCACCAGGGTGGTGGGATGGCCGATCACCAGCGCAGGGCTCATGCCGATGTTGATGCCCGCGGAGTTCTTGAACTTCCGGCTTACCAGGTCCTTGGTAGCCTCTGCGATGGGCTTGAGGCCCTCGATAAAGAGCGAAGTGATGCGCGGAATGAGCTCCATCACGGCGCCCATCTTGATGCCCAGGCCCAGGATGTACGGGATGCGGTCCACCATCTCTCCCCAGCTGCGGCAGCTCAGGCAGCCGATGAGGATGCCCACCAGCACGCCCAGCAGGAGCGGTTCTCCCAGCACACCGAACTTCTTCTTCATGCCCTCCGCATCAATGTCCAGCTTACTGAAGCCGGGAATGCGGTCCATGCACCAGTTCAGGCCCTCTGCAAAGGGCACGAAGCCCTGGCAGAACGGCTGCGGAATGGAGATGCCTTCCAGATCCTTGTAATAGCTCTGGAACTTTTTGGTGGTAAGGTCTGCCATTACCAGCGTAATCACAAAGCAGATGATCGCGGCAAAAAAGCCGTACCAGATGCTCTCCGTGGCAAAATACACCACCGCGCCGATGAAGGCGTAGTGCCAGTAGTTCCACAGGTCGATATTGATGGTATTGGTGGCCTTGCACAGTAGCAGCACAATGTTGATGGCCAGGCACACCGGGATAATGAAAGCACCCACGGTGGTGTTATACGCCACGGAGGCCGCTGCCGGCCAGCCCATGTCGAAGATGCGCAGCTGCAGGCCGTAAATCTCCGTAACGTCCTTGAGCGGAGCGCCCAGGCTGGAGGTAAGGAGGGCCGTCACTACGCTCAGGCCCACGAAACCCACGCCCACCAGGAGGCCGCTCTTGAGCGCTTTCCCCGGCTTGATGCCAATGCAGACGCCCAGGATGAAAAACAGGATGGGCATCATCACCGCGGCACCCAGGCCGATGATATAACTGAAAACTTGTTCCATTATTTACTTGTCATACCGAGATCCCTCTTGTCATACCGAGCGAAGCGAGTGTATCTCTTCCCTACTTAGGCTGCTTGCCGATATAGGCCAGGATACCGCCGTCCACGTACAGGATATGGCCGTTCACGGCATCCGAGGCGTGCGAAGCCAGGAACACGGCGGGACCGCCCAGTTCACTGGGATCCAGCCAGCGGCCGGCAGGGGTTTTGGCGCAGATGAAGCTGTCGAACGGGTGACGGCTGCCATCCGGCTGGCGCTCACGCAGCGGAGCGGTCTGCGGCGTAGCAATGTAACCGGGGCCGATACCGTTGCACTGGATGTTGTACTCGCCGTACTCCGAGCAAATGTTGCGGGTGAGCATCTTGAGGCCACCCTTGGCGGCGGCGTAGGCACTCACCGTCTCGCGGCCCAGTTCGCTCATCATGGAGCAAATGTTGATGATTTTGCCTTCCCGGCGTTCCATCATTTCCGGAAGCACGGCGCTGGAGACGATGAACGGGGCCACCAGGTCCACATCGATCACCTGCTGGAACTCCTTGCGCTCCATCTCGTGCATGGGGATGCGCTTGATGATGCCGGCGTTGTTCACCAGGATATCGATCTGCCCTACCTCTTTGTGAATCTTTTCCACCAGCTCCTTCACGGCCACCTCATTGGTGACGTCACAGACATAGCCGTGCACGTTGGTGATGCCGGCCTCCTTGTAGTTGGCCAGACCGCGCTCCAGGGCAGTCTCGTTGATATCGTTAAAGATGATGTTTTTGATGCCGGCAGCCACGAAAGCCTTGGCAATGTTGAAACCAATACCGTAAGAAGCACCGGTGATCCAGGCATTTTTACCTTCAAGGGAAAAGATGTTTGCCATAATGTTGAGATTTTGATTATTTACTGTTCAAATATGCGTTAAAAAATGATTCACGGTGAGGATAGACCGACTCGCTCCACTCATCACGGACACGTTCTTCAGTCGATGTCCAGGAATGAGCACGCCAGGGGAAGTAGTAGATTTGCTTGGATTTCACCTGTTTGGCGTTGTTGTACCCCGCACAGACGGCAGCCGGATCGCAAGTCCAATCTATGTTACCGGACTCGATGTACAAATCCCCTTTGAAGAGTGATACCAGGATGGCGCCGTCGTGGTAGGCCATTACGGAAGGGCCAAGGGGTGTCACGGCATTTTTCGCGTTTGCCCGGTCCGGCCATCCGCATTTTCTCCCGTCCAACACCGCGCCCGTGTCAGTGATGGCCGGAACAATTGCTACGCAGTGAGTGATCCGGGGGTCGATGCCGGCAAGGGCCAGTGCCTGTCCCCCTCCCTGGCTCTCCCCATGTACCAGAATGCGTTTGCCATCCCATAATGGAAGTGTTACGGCATAGTCCAGGGCGCGCACATCCCGAAGGTACATATTGTGGAAATAGTAATCGGAAACGCCCGTGAAGTCACGGCTGGCGTAGTTGCTGAGTTCACCGTCATTCAAAGCGTCGTAGTACTCCTGCGGCTGGTCGGCCAAGTATCCGTGGGCATTGATATCCAGGACAAGATATCCCTGGCGGGCCCGGCTAATCACAAAACTGGCAGTAGATTTATTGGCCGGCCGGTTCACACCAGCAGAATGCACGAACAAATAGATTGGCAACGAACCCGCAGCAGCATCTTTCGGCCAAGCCACATAGCCCCTGCAGGGAAAACCCTCAGGCATATTGATTTCTATCTGAAAACACTCAAACTTTTCCTTATCCTCCTCTTTGACATCTACAGCAGGGGTAATCTTCACTTCCGGGGCCAGGGCGCGCATACGCGCCAACTCGGCGTCCCAGAACGACTTCAGATTAGACGGAGTGGCAAAGCCGGGTACAAACTCCTGCGGAGCCACCAGGAATCCCACCATAGTGGAAGTCTTTGAATCTCCGGAAGGAAGAATCTTTACCATTTTTGAAACAGGTTCCGAGCAAATCTCCGAATATACTTCGGTCTCGGATCCGGTAAGTACCATCTTTTTCTCGGAGAGGACTTTCCCGTAACTGATTACTTGTACAAGAACAGCCTCACGGCCTCCTTCCGTTTTTCGGGCAGTCACCCGAACCGTATCTCCCGGTTGATAAACGCCATCGGGACTGTTTACATACAGCCTTACTTTTTCGTAAACATTCTGGGCCTGCGACGTCCAGGCGCCCAGCAGGATAACTAAAGAAAGAAGGAATCTATTCATTTTTGAAATCTATATATGTAGTAAATACTACAGGGGATTTGGTCTTCTTTTCCACTTCCCAAATCAGATGGGGTCGTGCTTGTTTTTCACGCAGGGCACCGGATACCCATCCCTGTTCTTCGCGATGAGCCATTCCGCAAGGGCCCTTCACCTTCAAGTTAAAATAGCGTTGAGCTTCCGGCCCGGGATGCAAATGCAAAGCAACCTTTCCCACGGCATCCCCATACAATTCGTCCTTAATCACAAAACGTTTTCCCCCGATGAAAGAGATGGTGCGACGGTGAGTAAGTCCCTTATAGCCCGGATTCTCGGTTATAAGCTTCTGCACGCGACCTTTCGGCTGCCATAGAATGGTCTTTGAATCTGTAACCTCCAAGTCTTTTCCGTCCAAAGTTACCGTATTATGGAATGCGGTGCTGCGGAAAAGATTGCGCCAGGCCATCACTTCATCGTCACCGCCATATACATACGATCCGGAATCCGGGAACAGTTGACGGCCTTTGTACCATAACTCAAAGGTGCCGTTGTCCGGCTGGCAGTGCCATTCTCCCGGAGGGCCGGCTTTTACTACCATCTGAACGGCATCCATTTCCCAGGACGTCCTGAAGACAAAGAAGCCCGAATCCAGGTGCCCCACCGAAAGGTAGTCCGGCAAGCGACCGTCTTTCCCCTCCGTTGCCAGCCACCGGAAAAAATCATTTTCCGGGAACAGACGGGCATATCGCCGCCAATCCTCCAGAATAACGCGCTTTTTCGTAAGACGTGCATCACTGAAGCACGGCACCTGATAATTGGGGTAGCAGATGTCGCCGTAAAAAATAATCATCTTTTCCAAGCGCTCCGTAAATGCGGCCGGGAAGGACTCCCTCATCCCACACAGGGATGCCATGTCCAGGGCCTTGCAGAAGATGTTGATGCAAGCCAAATGATAATGAGGGTCCAACTCCCATTGGCAGCCATCCGGATATACCTGGGTTTGGATTTCACGGTTCAAAATCTCTACTCCGGTCTGGCGCCACAGAGTTGCATCCTTGAACTCCTGGAAGAATGCTCCGGCATAAAAGATGCGCTGAGCCTGGAACAGGAGGTGATTCCCTTTCTTGGAGAAGTGATGCAGGAGATAGTCTGTCTGCCGATAATAATTCTCCAGAAAGGCCATCAGAAATTCCGGAGTAAACGCCTCCGAAGAGAGAAATAACTGAAACTGGAAAATCTGGTCTTGTACCCGGTGGCTTACTTCCAGCGGGCGCCAGGCGAATTCGCTGTTTTCCTTGTCCTCCAGGGGATTCTTGGCTATCCAGTCAAGATATTGCGCAGCCCATTCGCGGGCATATTTCTCGTCTCCGGAAACCCGGAAAGCCTGTCCCATTGGCGTGAACCACTTATGGCGATGCAATTGCCAACGAAGCTCATTCTCATGAATGGGCCAATACTTCCAGTTAATGTCGTCTCCGTAGAAATACACCTGATAGCCGTCGGCCACAAAGAAACGGTGTTCCATGGCGTCGTTTGCCATTTTGCGTTCTCCGGCCGAGAGGTGGACCGTGCCCGGATCAGGGAACTCGGGCGTGACGAGCTCTGTGCGATTCCTGTAATAGTCCAGCAGCGCCGCTGCCGCTCCGGCATCATCGCCGGAAGCGTGCAACGAGGCAACCTTCTCCAGTCCGGGGCGCTGCATATCCAGCAATCCCCACACCCCTTGTGCGGGGGTGGGGATGCTGAACAGCACACACAAAAACAACAGAATTATTCGACCCAATTTTTCCAGTATTTAGTAGCGTACGATGCGCCGGCACCGTCGGTAATGTCCGTGGTGTTCACCGGGAAGTAACCCGTGGAGGCATCCGTACAGGTGAACGGGCTGGTGCTTTGCGTAAAGAAGTTGGCCTGAACGGTAACCCCGGAATTGGTCGCAGCAGAATAACAAGCGCTCCAGTTAAAGGACCCGCCACGCTCGTTAAAATGATTGTGCCGGATGAAAGAATCACTGATGGGCGAAGCCAACTGCGCGTGGAGCATAAATATCGGGGCATTCTTAGGCAACGTAGCATCGCCCACATTGAAATTCACGTTCAGCTTTGCCATATTGCCCAAGGCAATGAGTCCCAGATTGTTGTTAGCAAGATTGTAGAAAGTATTATTCTCGAACTTGAGGTCTAGGTTCGGGGTATACCAGACTACAGTACTGGCGGTTCTCAGGGCAATCGTCGGGTAATTCACCGCGGATGCTGCATAGACCACGCTGTTGGTCAGCCAGAACTTTTCAAGACCCAAATTGCTGCCGGAAGCGATTTGGGTGACGCCCTGCACTTCATAGAGAGACCGAACAATCTTGATGACACTGTTGTTGATCACGATATTGCGGAAACCCTTGGAAGAACTATTCTCACACAGCAGGAGGTTATCGCCCGCAATAATGGTGCAGTCTTCGATATTCAGGTCAAGATAGGATGTAGTAAGATTGGCCGTATACATGGGATTATAGGTCGAGAGCTTCACATTCTTCAACTGCATGGAAGGTCCCTTTGCGTTAATTCCCCTGTCAGTTATATTGATATGTGGCTGATGGTTGCGGTAGCGTCCAATAATAACGATATCATTTGGCTGCAGCCAGTAACCGCTAATGTTGAGTTCGTCGGTCTTTTCGTCAGCCTCGTCGTAATCCAGGAAGAGGATACCATTGGTGTTGTAATCGGCAATGATCGGGCTGGAATTAGACATATTGTACAACTTAAGCAAACGGGCATCGCCATTCGTAGCCTTATTGAAGACCGTCCCGTTGATGGTAATGTCACGACCGGCCTCATACTGGGCATAGTAGTCGTTGGCAAAAGCAGGATCGTCGGCCGTGAAGAGAGTGATCGCCGATATCAGATTCTGCTGCGTGGTAGGCTCAACCGACAGCCCGGATAGAGTAGTACGTCCTGCCGGCAGCGTAATATCCACCACTCCACCATTATAGCTCAGACCCTCGTTTGAAGAGAAGGATGCCATATTAAAAGGATATACGTCGGTTCCGTCTACGGTAAGCGTAGCGGTAGCAGCATTGCCGCCATAGCGGGAAGCAGGGTGGGAAATGATACGTGCTCCGGTGATCAGTTTTCCGGGGATGGTGGGGAAAGTAAAGGACTTGTGAGCATACATCGCACTTGCAATGCCGCTTCCATCATCATTTCCAGCCGAAGTAAAGGTGTTGGAGATAGAAGATACCCAGGTGAGAGAGCTTCCGTCGCTGGCGGTGAGCGTCTGCGTACCGGTAAGCGTCTGTTCGGTAAAGTCCTGGGTGACCGATTCGGCAACAGTATAACCTTCGCCCTTGATGTTAATTTTAATTTGACTTAACTTCTCATTACTGATACTCACCTCTTTGGGAAGTTCAACTGTACGGGTGTAGGTCTTTTCTGCGGTAGAAACGCTGAGGGTCAGTGTTTCACCGGAACCGGCAGTGAGGGTAATCGGGTTCACCATCAACCAGATAGGCCATCTGCCATCTACTGCAGCAAGTCCATCGGCATACTCGGCCGAAATGGCATTACTCTCTGCATTAACACCGTTCACGTAGGTACCTGCATAAGTATCGTCCATCGCAAGGAACATATACCCGCATAATGCAGAAGTGCCCGTGGGCTCCTGAGAAAGCTTGAGCGTGGCCGTGTAAATCTTATCTCCGCTTTCCAGACCGGTAATGGCCAGGCACAGCGGGGCGAAGAGACGTTTGAATGAATTAATCACCGCTTCATCAGCGCCGGTGGTTCCACTTACGTCAAACGGCTGCGCAACCAGATAGTCGGCCATAGGGTCAAAGGTATTGGCACCAGGGAATTGGACAGGACCCAGATGCAACCTGACGGCAGTACCAGTGCTGTTGAAGCTATTCAACTGCTTGGAATAAGGCATCACACCATACCAATGAGTAAAGCCTTCTGCGGCGGCGGGAATGGTAAAGGAATACTGTCCAGGGTCTCCCGTCGGGCTTGCCTTGATATAGTCGTTGTTACTGGCATTGTAACGTTCGCCGTTATAGTAGTAAAGAGACATCAACTCATCTCCTGTAAGCCTAACTTTACTCTCTTCGGGATAATATGCAGTTTTGGTGCCATCATCGGTCCAGGCTTCGTCTTTGACGGTCAGAAAGACCATGGAACCTTTAGACTCAGTGACAACGGAAGCGCCACGATCGGCCTCCTTGATACACGAAGCGAACAGGCCGAGTACGGCAATCATCGCAATTTTTCCAATCTTTTTCATAACTGTTCGGCTAAAGGGTCTATAGTTCCTCGTCATACAGATCATCAGGATCACCATTGATTTCTCCATTATTCCAGCTGGTAGCCATAATGCGGCACGTGACCATCTGTATTACATTAACCTGAGGGGTAATATACCCCCCATACAGATTTTGGTTTTCGGTTTTCTTTTTCATATTACATTACATTTATTCCCAATTATTCCAGTATTTAGTAGCGTACGATGCGCCGGCACCGTCGGTAATGTCCGTGGTGTTCACCGGGAAGTAACCCGTGGAGGCATCCGTACAGGTGAACGGGCTGGTGCTTTGCGTAAAGAAGTTGGCCTGAACGGTAACCCCGGAATTGGTCGCAGCAGAATAACAAGCGCTCCAGTTAAAGGACCCGCCACGCTCGTTAAAATGATTGTGCCGGATGAAAGAATCACTGATGGGCGAAGCCAACTGCGCGTGGAGCATAAATATCGGGGCATTCTTAGGCAACGTAGCATCGCCCACATTGAAATTCACGTTCAGCTTTGCCATATTGCCCAAGGCAATGAGTCCCAGATTGTTGTTAGCAAGATTGTAGAAAGTATTATTCTCGAACTTGAGGTCTAGGTTCGGGGTATACCAGACTACAGTACTGGCGGTTCTCAGGGCAATCGTCGGGTAATTCACCTCAGATGCGGCATAGACCACGCTGTTTGTCAACCAGAACTTTTCAATGCCCAAATTGCTACCGGATGCGATTTGACTGACGCCCTGCACTTCATAGAGAGACCGAACAATCTTGATGACGCTGTTGTTGATCACAATATTGCGGAAACCCTTGGAAGAACTATTCTCACACAGCAGGAAGTTATTGCTCGCAATAATGGTGCAGTCTTCGATATTCAGGTCAAGATAGGATGTGGTAAGATTGGCCGTATACATAGGGTTATAGGTCGAGATCTTCACATTCTTCAATTGCATAGCAGGTCCTTTCGCGTTGATACCCCGGTCAGTAATATTGATATGCGGTTGATGGTTACGATAGCGTCCGATAATAACGATCTCATTCGGCTGCAGCCAGTAACCGCTGATGTTGAGCACGTCCGTCATTCCATCAGCCTCGTCGTAATCCAAGAAGAGAATTCCATTGGTTTTATAATCGACAACGATCGGGTTGGCATTGGACATCTGATACAGTTTGAGCAGACGTGCCGTACCGTTTGTTGCCTTATTGAAGACGGTCCCGTTGATGGTAATGTCACGACCGGCCTCATACTGGGCATAGTAGTCGTTGGCAAAAGCGGGATCATCGACAGTAAAGAGAGTGATGGCCGATATCAGGTTCTGCTGCGTGGTAGGCACAACCGACAGCCCGGACAGCGTAGTACGTCCTGCCGGTAGAGTAATGTCAACCACACCGCCATTGTAACTCAGGCCTTCGTTTGTAGAGAAGGAAGCCATATTGAAAGGATATACGTCTGTTCCGTCAACGGTAAGCGTAGCGGTAGCGGCAGTGCCGCCATATCGAGAAGCAGGATGGGAAATGATACGTGCTCCGGTAATCAGCTTTCCAGGGATGGTGGGGAAAGTGAAGGACTTGTGAGCATACATCGCACTTGCAATGCCGCTTCCATCATCATTTCCAGCCGAAGTAAAGGTGTTGGAGATAGAAGATACCCAGGTGAGAGAGCTTCCGTCGCTGGCGGTGAGCGTCTGCGTACCGGTAAGCGTCTGTTCGGTAAAGTCCTGGGTGACCGATTCGGAAACCGTGTACCCTTCTCCCTTGATGTTCACCGTAATACGGTTCAGCGTAGAAGTGCTGAGTGTAGCGGCGGCAGGAAGAGTTACCGTACGATTATAGGTCTTATCGGCCGTGGAAACGGTGAGGATGAGATTGCAGCCCGCCTCAATGGTAATGGGATTGACCATCAACCAGACCGGCCAGCTATCACCCATCGCTGCAAGTCCATTGGCATACTCGGCCGAAATGGCATTACTCTCTGCATTAACACCGTTCACGTAGGTACCTGCATAAGTATCGTCCATCGCAAGGAACATATACCCGCATAATGCAGAAGTGCCCGTGGGCTCCTGAGAAAGCTTGAGCGTGGCCGTGTAAATCTTATCTCCGCTTTCCAGACCGGTAATGGCCAGGCACAGCGGGGCGAAGAGACGTTTGAATGAATTAATCACCGCTTCATCAGCGCCGGTGGTTCCACTTACGTCAAACGGCTGCGCAACCAGATAGTCGGCCATAGGGTCAAAGGTATTGGCACCAGGGAATTGGACAGGACCCAGATGCAACCTGACGGCAGTACCAGTGCTGTTGAAGCTATTCAACTGCTTGGAATAAGGCATCACACCATACCAATGAGTAAAGCCTTCTGCGGCGGCGGGAATGGTAAAGGAATACTGTCCAGGGTCTCCCGTCGGGCTTGCCTTGATATAGTCGTTGTTACTGGCATTGTAACGTTCGCCGTTATAGTAGTAAAGAGACATCAACTCAGTCCCTGTCAGGCTTATACCTGTTCCAGGAGTATAGGCGGTTTTGGTATCGTCGGTCCACTGCGCATCGTTTACTTTAATCAGAACCTCGGTTCCTGCAGGGGCGGAAGCTTCGATGGTTTTGTCAAACTTCTGTTCCTTGTTGCAGGAAGAGAAGACCGCCAGGGCGGCAACAGCCGCAAATAAGGAAATCTTTTTCATCACTGTTCAAGTTAAAGTTCTACAAAATACCAAAACTGTCCAAATAAAGATCGGTGAATCCGTCGGGGATTTCCCCCGAATTCCAGTCGGTAATACTGGTCGCGATGATAGTTTGGGTCATCATCGCTATCTCCTCCGTCTGAGGCGGAAGGTAGACAGACCGCTGTTTCTTTTGGGTGTTCATTGGATATGTTTTTATTGATTTAATAATTGTATTTATAACGAGTAGGATAAATCATATTGTGTCCCATTAATAACAACCCGGACGGTCTCCCCTGACGCAGAGAAAGATCCGGAAAAGGACGCACTCACACTAACAGAAGTCGGGTCGCTACTTGGATACAGAACCGTAATAAAACGAGGAACGGAAGCCGAAGAGGCCTTGTTCACATTGATGCGGTAAAACTTGCGCTGATACCGATCTCCAAACTGCTCCGAGCACCAGGAAAGGCCGTTCTGCACAGCAAAACCATTGGTGGTTTCGGCGAAGGTTTTCATAAGGAGATTGTTCCCGTCGGGGAATACGGTATGGGCGCCGTAAGCGTAATGGCCGGAGTCATCGTCCATCACAACCACGTCCGTTCCTAGGGAACCGCTGGTATCTTTGCACAGATGCCAACTCAGGTTCAGCGTCTTCCCTGAAGCGCTGCCATAAGCGGCGTCGGCAATGACATAGAAACTCTTGTTCACCATCCATACCGTACGTCTGTGCGTCAGATTGGTATAGGAAGGATTCTCGGCCACCACACAGGATACATTCTCATTATCGTAGGAAGTCACATAATGCCCCTTACTGTTTCCGTCGGCGATATCGGTCAGGTTACAGGTAAGGGTATTATGATTCCGTGTGGCACGGTGCTCCTGCCGGGCTTCGTCCAGGCTTCCGCCTTTGCCGTCCCCATAGGTGTAGGAACCGGTATCCGGGAGGAAAATACGACCATTCTTGTACAAGCCCACCGTTCCATTATCCCTCTGCGCGTGCCACATATTGTTGGGATTGTAATTGTTCTTGTAAATGAGCATCATACCGGGTGAAACCCAGTCGGATCGGAACATATAGTAACCGGAAGTGCGGTACTCATTCAGCCGGTCCTGAGGCTTTTCGCCGCTGGCTCCGGCCGTGGAAAGATACAGGAACTTCTGCTGGTCCGGATACAAACGTGCGAAAGTCCCCATCCAGCGACGGGTAACAGCCGCAGTCTGCTGGCGAGTATCATTGAAGGTTTCCCAAAGGCCGTTAGGATAAATATAATCAGCCATAAAGTTACAGGCTGCATTCAACCTGTCAAGGAAATCGGCGGGGAAGAACTTGAGCCTTCCGTTTGCCTGGGCCGTCTCATAAACGGTGACATAGTTCATCACTTCGCCGGAATGGTAGTTGGCATCCAGTTCGATGAGAACACCGTCGTTGGCAAAGGACGTATTGAAATAACCGCTCACCTGGTCTGCAGCCTCCGATAGCCACGTAGGCGCATCTTTAAATTCCGGGAAGAGCATTCCGGCCAGGCAATGACTCTTGTACTGGGCGAAACGGATATTGCTGGTTTCCTCATAATAGAGATGTTTCCGGCTGTATTCCACCGTCTCGTGGAAAGCCGTCAGGAAAGTTGTCAGCCAGGCATAGTCAAAGCCAGTTGCCGTTTTAAAATACTCAAACAGTTGCGTCTGGTATTCAATTCTCGTTGCCAGAGCCAGCGGATACCAGGAATTGTATCCGAATCCCCTCGAATATGGATCCGGTCCGTCTCCCGGACAGGGATAATGGGCCATCCAGTCTGTGTACTGCGCTTTCCATTCCTCGAACCATTTTTCTTCTCCGGTCCAGCGAAACATCTGCGCCATAGGGAGGAACCAGTAATGCCAGTGTTTTTGACAGCACTGCGTTCCGGAATCGGGCATTTCATATTCCCAGTTAATCTTGCCGTCGGTCCCCTTGAAACTGTAATAGGTATAAACTCCGTCTTTGTACGATTCGTAATATAGCCCGGCGTGCACGGCAAAGCGGTAATCACCCTCGGGGAGAGCATCCTCGGCCATCTTCCGGATAGCGGCCGGCATACTGGGAAGTGGGATAGTGACACTGGGATTCACCACCCCGGGACGGTCCTTGAAGTAGGCCAGCAATTCATCTGCCGCCCGCTTATACCGTCCCGTCTCATACAGGGCGCGGATATCGGCGAGCGCGGGATAGTCCAAGTTCAGCAAAGAAAAGATTCTGCGGTCTACGGCCAGGTCTTCCGCGTCAGGCGTATAGGAAGCATACTCCGTGAAAAGGGTAATGGCTGAGATGAGATGCTGCTGAGCCGGAGCCGTAACCACTAAGCCGGACAGGGAACTCTTACCGGCCGGAAGACCAATGTCTACAATGCCGCCACTCCAGGCAGTACTCTTGGTTACCGGGGACTTTGCCAGATTGAAACCATACTCATCGGTTCCATCCACGGTAAGGGCCACAGTCGCGCCGGAATTCGAACGGGATGACGGGTGCGTGAATACTCTGGCGCCCACAATGCGCATACCTTCTATCTCAGGGAAAGTGAATGATGTGTTGTTCAGCATCAAAGCACCTTTGATTCCACTGTTTCCATCATCTGAGGAGCGGAACTCCCGGGTAGTGGTCGTGACCCATTCCAGAGAGCTGCCGTCGCTGGCCATAAGGGTTTTTGTCCCTCCCAGCGTCTTGTTCGCGAAATCTTGTGTGATGGAAAGACGGGAAGTAGAGCCGGGGCCGGTAATATCGAAATTGATTTTGTTGATTATATCCGTGCTGAGAGTCTTGGTAGAAAGAAGGGTAACCGTACGGGTGTAGGTTCTGTCCTGCGTTGAAAGGCTTACCGTTATGGTTCCTTCCGCATTGATGGTAATAGGATTCACCATTAACCATACAGGCCACACATCATCCTTAGCGGAAAGACCGCTGCCATACTCGGCAGAAACGGCGTTGCCCATCGAAGTCTCATCCACATTGGAGATAACGGCTTCGTCGTAATTCTCCGAGGGCGTAAGATAGTACAGGCCGGTTAATGCATTATACTTGCTGACCTCCTGCGAAAGGGTCATAGTAACGGTATAAATCTTCGAGCCTTCGGGAAGGCCGGAGATCGACAGGCACAAAGGCGCAAAAAGCCTTTTGAACGCCGTTATTTCGGCCGTTGAACCATTCACCGTGAAAGGTCTGGTCAACAGGTAATCACAATGGGGGTCAAAAGAATTGGCCTTCGGGAACTGTACCGGGCCCAGTCTTAACTTGACAGACTTTCCTGTGCCGGTAAGCCCTATGAGCCACTTGGAATAGGGCATAATACCGTACCACCGGGTTGCGTTCTCGGCCGCGGCGGGCAGAGAGAAACTATAAATCCCGGCATTAAGTGTGGGCGAAGCCATGGTATAGTCGTAGTAAAGCTTGTCCTTTTCGTACATCAGAGACAACATTTCGGTTCCGGTAAGGGCAACGCCGCTACCCTCCGTATAAGCCGTCTTAGAGGAGGGATCGGCCGTCCATTCCTCATCATTCACCTTCAGCTGAACTATTCTGCTCTCCTGCTGGCCTTTATCGTCCTGAGGAATTTCCTTTGCACACGCCATTGCAGCGACAATGGCAAGGAGTATTGTTATTCTTCTATAAATCATAAACCAGCTCGCTTTCGTCCGGAATATTGCCATCGTTCCAGCCACTCGCCGCCAAAACGGCAGCGGGTTCAAAGGTTATCACTTGTACTTCCGGGGATTGATAATCTTTATTTTCCATATACAAAAGTATAGTTTCCCGCCGGCGCCTGGAAGAAAAGCGTCCCTTCCTGGGCACTGACATCTTGATACTTGATGAGCGGCTTACCGTTTAGGGATACCTTCCATTTCCCGGCTGCCAAATCGGTAACCAGCAACTGGCAGTCCTGCGGGACGGTAAGCGTGAATTTTTTTTCGTTTGTAGAGAGTGTCTTATTGAACACAATACCACGACCGGCCACAATTACACCTGTGACTCCGTCTCCATCCATCTTGATTACTTCGTGAAAGGCGGCGCAGTCGTTGTCGGCCACCTGAATCACATTCAGGAAACTGTCCTCTGCCGCCGGAGTCGAGGGAGAAAGCTCCATTCTCCAAGCGCCACGCTCCCCGGCCACGTCGGGGCGGAACGGGCGCGGATCGGCCGGATAATTGACTCCGTTTACCCAGAACTCCTTGCCGGGGCCGCCCACTTTCTCCATCTGAACATTGGCAGGAAGGACGGTATCGCAATGGAGCATACCGGAATCTCCGTTTCGGGTCCGGTACACTTCAAAACCGCCTTCCACCACGTCCGGTTCTTCGATGCAATGAAGCAGCCAGGTCTTCTTGAACGACGGATCGGCAGAGGCAATGTAGTCATAAATAATCATCGCCGCCGGAATGGTCTTATTCCCCAGATTCAGGAACACAAAGGAGCGGCGTACCTCCTTTACCTTGGCGCTGTAGGCCTTGGTAATATCGCCCTTTAGGTAGGTATAGTCCGGCTGCTTGACGGAAGGTCCGAAACCGTGTCCAAGCACTTTACCTACGGTGAATTCCTCACTCAGGAGATCCTTCAGCGAGCGGCAGGTATCCCAGCCGATGCCGGGCATACGCTGCCCACCGTCATTGTCGGCCGTTTCCCTTCCGCGCATATAATTATGGCAGTCGAAAACCTCGTCCGGGTCATAGACCAACAGGGAATTATGGGCGATGGTGCGCTTGGTATAGCACACGTTATTGGGATTGTTGTATCCTCCCTGCACACTTTCATACAGACCGGAATCAATGGCCAGCGGGCCTTTGTAGTAAATCTGGAACGAGCCTCCGTCCAGATGCTGGTGATTGCCGTAGAACTGCTCGTTGATTTTCATCTCGGCAATCACCGAATTGGGTCCCCAGCCGGTTCTCGCTATCATCCAGCCGAAGGGCGATGGGCTGTAACGGGACAGCGGCAGCATCTGCGGACCTTTCCCGTGCAGGGAGTAATCACGCCACAATAGATCGAAGATGAGGCAATGCGGGTCCACGTTGGGCTTGAGTTCCCACTCCAGGGCCAAATAAGGGTCTTTCCAATAGGACGAAGCCAACATCATGGGCAGCGGATATACGTCGGGCTGGCTTCTCACGTGGTTGGCATCTCCGGCGGGAAGAACCAGGTTGTCGGGGCGGCGACGGTAGATGAAATCGTAGAGGACCTCCCGCATCTCCGGGACATACAGGTTCTTGGCACCCATACGATCCAGAATCCACAGCGACACGAAGTCGCCGGACAAACGAAGATTGGCATAGGAGGTGCCCTGGTGATAATTAAGCCCCTTGTAGGTATAGTTACGCACGGGAATATAGTCTTCCTCCAGCATCTCCCGCACGTAGTTGAACATATCGGGATACTCGTCATAAATGGCGATGCCAGCCGATAGCATATCCCGGAGGATCATCCATTCCGAAGCATGGCCGGCGATGGGTTCGTTGCGGCGGGGCGGATACCGGCAGGACATAGTACCGGCAATCCGTACCATTTCCTTTACATAGTCGTTCTTCTCTTCCGGGGTAAGTTGGTCATAACACCAGTCATACACCAGGCCTCCCACCATAAGCATCACGCCGCTGGCACGGGACATATCTCCCGCAAAACCGTAATTGGTGCGTTTAAGCGTATCCAGCATTCCGGTAATGGCCCGGCGGGCTGCAGCCTGGTCGCCGCTTACCAAATACTCAATGGCATCCACTTGCGCCCGGGATGTTATTCCTCTCATGCGGAGGTAATAGCGGAAACCGGATTTATCCTCTTTGGCTTCTTCCTCGGGCGTGCGGTCAATTCCCAGTTTATTCAAGTTCCGGATAATCCGCTGTCCCTCAGGGCTGGCAACGCGAGCTCGGAAATCGGCCAAATCCCCCTGCCGTAAGTACAGCCGGGGATGCTCCTTGGGAGGATCCGGAATCACAATCTTCCCCTCTTGCGCTATCAGCGGGAAAGACAATGCCACAAGCAAGAATGATATGACGATTCGTTTAATCATAATGACCTACGATTTCTCCGGATTCGACAAGACCCTTCGAAGGGGAGAAGGGTGCATCGGCGCGAACGCCAGCGGTATTGGAACAATGGTTTATCCCCGAAACATCCACCCTGTAAACGCGGCCGGCAATGCCACCGGCCAGGCAATTCATATCGGGGAGAGCCAGTTCATTGACAGCTGTAACAGTTCCGCCGTTTTTACAGGAGTCCACGCCACCTTTTGCAAGTACGGCAAGGATGCCTCCAGCCACTGCGTTCAATCCTGTAACATTGACGGTAAGAGACACTTCCCCGGCATTGGAGCAACCGGAAATCATATCTTGAGCAGAGCCGTCCTGCAGGCCACAGATACCGCCGGCCGCACAAAGGGCCGACACTTTCCGCATCAGTTTCAGCTGAACAGGAGAGGCGTTGGAGCATTGCTTTATCTCACTCATTCTGGACACCCCGGCAATACCTCCAACATAAGCCCCGGTTATTCCCTCCATTCCACTGACATAAGCAACCTCGGCCTCATTCATACATTGCTTCAAAACGGTCATCCGGGCGCTACCGACAATGCCGCCCACCGAAATCCGGCCATCAGCATTGGTGAAGACCTTGCCCGTATTGCGGCAATCTGTCATCAAATGATTAGCTCCGTGGAAGGAGGCCGGGACAGCCATCTCTGCAGCTATGCCACCGATAAAGGAAATAGCCGAGCTGTGTTCTTCCAGACTGGTGATGGAAATCTTCCCTTTATTGGTACATTTCTCTACTATCCAGGCCTTGGCGGTTTCCGATATGCGCCCGGCAATGCCGCCTACCCAGGCTTTTTCTGAGGAAGAGCAGGTCACATCACCGCGATTGACACAAGAGGCAATACCGCCCGACACTGTAGATACGTCTCCCACCACATTGCCCACGATTCCTCCGGCATATTTGGTTCCGTGAGTGGACGATGAATTCAAGGAGACTGTCCCCAGATTGGCACAGTTAACGAGGCTGGCCGTAGTCCTTCCCACGATACCGCCCACAAAGACATTTCCGGTGCAGGCATTGCCCGAACGGACTTCGGACCGATTCACACAACCCTCCACCACGGCGTTGGGGTTGGTAGTCATGGCAATAGGTGCTGCCAGGGAGAAGTTCCCTCCCGTCACCTCCAGATAATCCCCTGCCTGCCCAAAATTTACGTTACGGATGCTGCCCGATGCGCTGGCAAAAATAGCCGCACTGCCCGGGCGGGAAATCTGGTATCCGTAGATAGTATGGTTTCTCCCGTCAAAATCGGCCCGAAGATCTTTGATGCCCGGCCAGTCTTTTCCTGCTCCGGCGATAGACGCAAGATCAATGTCTGCATTAAGGCAAACAACGCCGTCTTCGTTGCAGTATTTGAGTCCATGCCTGTCTCCCTGACTTAAGCCACGCACGAAATCTTCAAATTCCTGCAGCGAGGAAATCCCTGTTTTTTTCTCATCCAGGTTCACGGAAATGATGCAAGGGCCGTTTCCCTTACCTGCATCCTTCCCGGGGAGAATCACAGCACGATAATTATTGACGCGGCCTTTAAAACCGTCTACCACAAAACCGGGATTCCCGGGATGAACACCGGCAACGATGATGCTGAACACCGGCCGAGATGCAAGGTCGGCTCCTCCGGTGGTAAAGCCGATGGAAACAGGCCTGCCACTTTGGCGCGGGAGGGTAATCTTTCCGCTTACCGGGTTGATTCGGGCACCGCTCACGGCTGTAAAACCAGAGGCCGCGGTCTGTGGCAATAACACAACACGGTCCACTCTGAAAGACTCGGAGGCTGAAGCACTCATTTCAATGACTGTAGCAAGGGGAGCCATTTTCACTTTGAAACCGGTTCCCGGCTCTATCCTACCCCACTGCGGCAGCCGGCTGGAGAGCTCTCCAGGTCGCTGCTCGGCTTTAACCGTAAACACGGCTTCTCCCTTGCCACTTACCGCTTCAACGTTGAAGTAAACGTTGAGAGGCTTGGCAGGATCAAAACCATCCAGGGCTTGTCCGCCCGTTGAAGGCTGGAAGAGGGCCTCGTCTCCGTTCTGGCTGGTAACGTAGTCATACACGGTTCCGTCGTGCCACACCTGGAGATGGTCTCCAGGACGCCAGGCCGCAACGCTGCAGCCCGGCATGGCCGATGTAACCGACAGCGCCGGCATTGTCTCTCCCGCCAAAGGAGCAGAAAAGACGATGCATAGTGCTACGATGGAGAATATGCGTTTACTCGTCATCTGACTTCTATTTTACATCCATAGTCTTCATTCCCGTCAAACCTTAGCGAGAACACCTTTTCACCATATCTGAAGGAAAGGATTATATCTTTTCCATCTCTGGTCACCTTGCCATCTGGCATGGATTTGACGTCTTTGTCCCCCACCATCATCATGTGAAGGAATACATCTTCCTTCGCAGGCCTTCCGGGAGCCACTTCCAGACGCCAATGGCCCAGCAGAGGATGGTTTTCGGGAGGAAGGATATTGCGTTTCCCATAGCCCCAGTCGTCGGGACAAAGAACTGGCAGCGGCCAGTTGCGGCCGTCGGACCAGAAGTCTTTTTCGGGCCCGCCGACAAGTTCCTGGACAGCATCCTCCGGGAGGAGCGTACGACAAATCATGGCTCCACCTTCCGAGCTTTCCTTCCACTCCATCGGCCCTGTAACTACTGGCTCGCTTACCGTATGCCACAGCCAGGTCTTATCATAGGAAGGCTCCTTGGAAACCACCCTGTCCATTACCACAAAAAGATCCGGGCAGAACCATATGAATTCGCGGACTACTTTATCCACTTTTTGGGCATTATAGGACTCCGTGGCATCCGAAGCCAGATAAACCCAATCCGGGGTTTCGTTTAATTCCAATAGTTTGGATCCCAGAAGTTTGTTCTGTCCTCCGTCGTTAGGGACAGGGACATCGGCCTCCTCACTGAGAGCTGGGCCTCCCCAGTAGGCAGGCATCACCTCTCCGGGCATCCTCACCGTGATGCAGTTGTGCGCAACGGTGCGGCAGTAATAATGGGACAAGTGCAGGCCCGGTTCCGGCCGGGTGCCGGAATCCAGCGCACGCCAGCCTTTTTTGTATATGATAAAGTTGTTGTTGTCGTAGTGTTTGTGCTGCAGCGGGACTCCGCCACTGACAAACAACACATACGTGTCGTCATCCCCGGTGCCGGAGCGCATATAGGCCTGCCCCATCGTGTCAAAATAGATTGACTTGGGTTTGGAACTTGAGGCATTCGCTTTCGCGGATTTGGGCGCGGGATTCCTCAGCAGCCGCAGGAACGGATAGGGTTCGATATCCCTGGTCTTAGTGAACTGGCCCAGAAGCCGTTCTGCCGTGGGAAGTATTTCCGGATGTGCAACGCCATAGATGTTGGCAATATGGAAGACGTGCGCATTGATATCTTTTTCCGGAAGAAGACCATTGTAATGATGAACATCCCCAAATCCGAATTCCCGGTTGTACGGCAGTCTTGCCCAGTCCAGATAGTTAAGATATCCCAGTACATACCCCATCTGATCAGAGATATCTATTCCCGTAGCGGCCTTCATGCTATAGATAAAAGCGAAATCTGCGTACGGGTCGAAGCCAAAGGCATAGGTGGCGCAGGCGGTGGAACCGCCCCCATTTTCTCCTGCCATCTGGGCCCGGAACTCGGACATCTTCTGGAACAAGTCATAGCCCTCATGCAGCATAGTGCGGCATTCGGCATCGTCGATACCATCTCCCAGGAACGCCAACCCAAGGTACCAGGGCAAAATGGACGGGCCATAGCAGCCGGATTTGTAATCGCTCACATTTTCCCGCTGGCGGGCCTTGCGACGGGCGGGCGTGTGCCAGGCGATGTCGTCCAGGGCAGTGAAAAGCGCACGACCGAGTTCGGTCCTTTCCGTTTTATCCAGACCAGTATATACCCAGTCATAGGCACAAATGGCGCAAATTTGGGAGAAGGCGTACCAGGTGATATTCAGGTTATGGTCACTGCGGAACTGGTAGTATCCCGCCAGCTCCGTAAGAACATTTTTCGTGTAGTCCAGATACTTTTTCTCCCCCGTCACCAACCAGAGCATGGCGGCCTCGGATGCCCGCGTTCCCCACTCATGGTCCTGACTGGATTCGCCGGTAGCAATAAGCAGGTCCTTGAATTCGACGGGCTGGTCCAGCAGGCCATCAATGCGCGTTTTCATGGCATCGAAGATAGGCTTCTCCGTCCCGGCCGCATTCTTCTTGATGCGTGGGATGTCCTTCTTGTTCAGGAACAGGCGGGGATGTTCCTCACTCACGGAGCTCTCCCAGGAATAATCGCCCCCAGGGAGAGCCGTCAGCAAAGATAATATGAGAAATACTACTAACATGTCTTATTCTCCATCCCATCCAAGATTCTGGACAAATTGGGTGCAAAGGTCTTTTTCCCGCTGAGGAATAGGCAGCAACTCCGACTTTCCGGTCTTTGTATAGAGGGCTCCGATGTAATAGTCAGGCCCCAAATAGTGCCAAAGGCCCATATTCTCATAGGTTTTCATGACCGTATCCACATAGATTCCCCAACGCACGAGATCTTGGCGGCGATGCCCTTCGAACGCCAGCTCATAGGAGCGCTCGTCTTGAATAGCCTTCCGGAATTCATCATATCCCAACGTGGCAGGAAGATCCGCGGCGGCCGACGGGGTTTCCATATCCAGCCCGTAGGCACGGCGACGCACCTTATTCACAGCCTCAAAAGCCTCTGCAGAAGGAGCACCGTCCCGTTCATTGAGGGCTTCGGCATAGAGCAGAAGCACATCGGCATAACGAAGGACATACCAGTTCACGTTGGTGAGATTGTTATCTGCAATCTGGTTATCGTCCTTGACATAGACTTCGGTGTCCCACTTGCGCGGGAAAAGCCTGTAATTGTATGTATAACGCCAATTGATGTTCCAACCCGGAGTCGTTTCATCCATTGCCATTTCAAAGGTAATGGGCGTATTGGGAACACCTCCGATGGTTCCCTTAACAATGGGAACGCGGCCTTCGGCCCTGTATTCATAATCGGCAAAAGAAATAGCCCAGCGTTTATCTTGCGCGTAATTTTTCCATCCGGCAATGAATGGTGGTACAACTCGAAGGAAAGCAAAGTGGAAGTTGCCACGGATGCTTCCTTGCACGGCTGCCACGCCGTTGAAATTACCCACACGGCCGCAGGATGCCGTGGTGGTTAGCGGAGACCAGTAGGACAGTTCAATCAGGCTCTCGGTGCTATCCCATACATTGTTGCCGGCATTGTACCACAACTGGTCGTAGTCTGGCAACAAGTCATGATGGGGGGTGTTCACTAATTGGGATGCCACAGACACTGCATCGGCCCATTTAGTCTCATCGCAGAGCGGGAAGCCGGCCCAGGTAGCATATACTTTGGCGAGCAGGCCAATGGCGGGAATCTTCGTCAATTTTCGTGCAAAATAATTAGGGTAACCGATTGATAATCAATC
>CAMZCW010000002.1 GCA_947305045.1 uncultured Bacteroidales bacterium
AGGTTCCGTCCTGTGCCCTTTCAATAATTGCTTCTATTGTTATCATACCAAATGCATTTCCTTCTTGATTTTACGCTCCAAACCTTTTCCCATTTCCTTACCCTGGTGGTAGGGAATCGGATAAGTCCTTGTCCCCTTCCGGTATATCACATGGCTTCCAGATTGCCTTAACACTTCCCATCCGTTTTGTCTGGCCAGTCGATGGATTTCATCGTACTTCATCTTTTGTGCAAAAATAGTTAATTTTCTATTGAAAACAAAACCAAAGAATAGAAGTTTTACTATTCTGCTTTTTATTTCCCTAAGCAAATTTGGCTATTTTGCCTCTGATGAAGAAATTTTGGCAAGGCTTGCCAAAATTTGGATATTTGTGATTATTTATTATAAAAACCGGCCCGAAGGGTAATCCTACGGACCGGCTAAAGTATGCGCTTATGCGTTTATTTAAGGGAAGGGGTAGCGTCGCGAGTGAAGTCGTTGGTGGAGTTGTTGGTGTCCACCAGCTTGCCGTCTGCGCTCTTGCGGAGGGTGCTCTTGCCAAAGCGGTCCGGGTCTGAGTCCACCTTGCCGCAACCGGTATAGCCGGCGTCGATGGTGGCGTTGAAGGCGGGGTTGCCATAGTCCTCTTCCACGCCGCAGTTGATGCCGTCCACCACCCAGGCGTTCGGAATCAGGTAACTGCCCTCATCATAAGGCTCCTTCGGAACGAGTATTTCACCGCCCATCCAGAAGGAAGATGTGCCGGTAAAGGCGTTATTGGTCATGAAGGATTCTTCCGTCACGCCGTCCGGGAACTTCACCAGAGCATAGGATTCGTAGCCGCGGTTGTGGAGGAGGCTAAAGCTGGCAGATGATTTAAGTAAAATCTTCATGTTGGGCACGTCGGGGTTGTCCACATCCAGCTCCTCGCCGTCGAAGATTTCAAAATCGGCCTGGCTTAAATCCACGCCCTTACCGTTTTCCGTTGCAAAGTCCTGCGCAGCGAAGGCGACAACCAGGGATTGGCCAGGCAGCACGGGCACGTCCGCTCCGTCTCCGGGGAATTGGAACAAGTCCTTCACCAGGATGTCTCCGGAAAGGTCGTCATCAATAAGATCGTAAGAGTAGCCGCCGTTCTGGGAGTTCTCGGAGGACTTGCAGATGATGAGGCCATCGGCATAGAGCAGCTTGTCGGTGTTATTGGTAATCTTGAAATACTGGTCGCCATCCATACTGTCGCTCCTGCCGCTCTCCAGCATGAAACCGCTGAAGAACACCTCTTCAATGACAAAGCTGCCGGACTTGACGTCATCGGCCTCAGGAAGGCCCTGAACGATGCTCAGCTTGGCCGTAGCGGTTTCTGCCTGAATGGTGAGTTCAGCGGCGCGGGCGGCTACTTCTTCCATCGCATCGACACGGATATACAGCGTAGCGTCGCCGGATCCTTCCAGCGGCTCCACGTTGTACCAGGTTTGCGCATCCTTGACGATTTTCCAGGGACGGTTGGCCTTCAGTTCAACGGCAACGGTGCCATCCGTTCCGGAGTACGCCACCTCTACGGTTGCGGGGTTCACGGACACGGCCGGGTCGGGGGTTTTGTTGCAGGCCACCAGGGCCAGCACAGTGCTAAATACAATAGCTAACTTTTTCATAATGATTTATTTGTTAAGGTTAAAATTCCAATCCTATGGCAACGAGGACGTCCCAGCGGTGGTGGCCCTCCTTGAGGGCATGCCTGTAGGCCGCCTCCGGCCTTGCATACAAAAACAAATCCCGGGCAACCTTCCGGCCCGCAACGGCCTTGAGGCCACCATGGACCGTGTGGTCCGACCATCGGCCATACAAGTGGTCGAAATAGGTCTGGAAGCGGCTGTCCAGCGGCAGTTTCTCCAGATTCCGACTACTGGTCACGCACAGCCGGACACCGGCCTCCCCTTCCACGCGGAACTTCCAGGCGCCGGCCCGGAAAGCGGCACTGCCCGTAGCGATGGCCTGCGCATAGTGGAAGGCCATGCCCGCACCCGGCTGCACGTTCTGCCAATTGGCTCCGCTGTAAGTCAGGCGCGGCAGGAGCGTCCAGGTGGCCCGTTCCCCTTCCCAGCTCCGGAATCCGCTCACGGAGGCCTTCCAGGACAGGACTTGAAGCATATCCAGACCGGAGAGCACATTGAAGGCGCTGGTCTGGTCCACAATGTTCTCCGTGCCCATTTTTACGCGCAATTGGGCATCGGCCCGGATATAGGCCTGCGACCATTTGTGGCCGCCGTAAAGGTGCATTTCCTGGTTTAGGAGTTTGCTCATGGGCGTTTCGTTGTTGCCGGGCAGGTGGCGGACCACCTGGAGCCAGGTATATGAAGCGCCGCCTATCCAGCCCAAGCCGTTCACCGGCTCCAGCACCAGGCGGGCGTTGAAGCCGTTGCCGTTAAAGCGCACCGCCGTGTTCTTCTTGGCGCCGGAAAAACGGGTGGAATAGCGACCGAAGCCCAGGTAATGCAGCACGGAAGTGTTGTTGCCCTTCGGGTCCATGAATTCCACGTCCTCGCTTTGGTGATAGCGCCGGTAGCCTGCCTCCAGGGAAAGCGCGTACGCCCCCATCTGAAGGCCTCCCAGAGCCGATACCTGTAAATCGGCCGTAATATTACGGGGACGCGGGTCCACGTTGCGGTACTCGTGCAAGGCGCGATAGTCCGCCCAAATACTGTAGAAGAAACGGCCCGGGCGCGAGGCGAAACGGGCGGCAAAGCGGTACTGCTCCTTTTGCAGGTCGCCGCCCACGGTATCCAGGGTAATATAGGGTGCCAGGATGTCCCAGTCGGAGGAGGTGTTCCAGTTCACGGCCCGCTTGACGCCCCGCTCGTAGGAGACGCGGCCTTCCACCCGGTGGATGGAATCCAGGCAGTGATGGGAATGGGCGCGGAACTCCCCTTGCATCAGGCCTTTGCCCTCTGCCGGGAGGTACGCATCGTCCTCCTCCCGCATCCGGAAGCCCACCTGCGCCTGCGTCCGGTTGTCCACCGGCTGGAAAAGCAAGGTCTGGCCTTCCTGGCGCACCTGGCCGGTGAGCGGCAGCACCACCCCCAGCAGCAACAACCCTATGAGCACCCGCCTTTTCATTGCAAATTCAGCAGTTTAAGCGTTACGGTGGCGTTGTCCCCCGTGAGCGTCACGGCGTCCAGCATGGTGGCATATTGGGCCGAGCGAACCCGCCGGGCCGTTCCGTCTGCGTAAGCGGCCAAGCCGTCAAACGCCAGCACATACACGCCCTTAAGCACCTGCAGCTCGCATTTTCCGTTCACGAACACAGGGAAAGGATAGGTCTCCCCCGTGTTCAGATTCCGAAAGTAATTGCCCGCCAGCGTGTTATCCACAGTTAGCGCCACAACGGGCAGCTCGGACTCCACTTGCAGCGTCACCCGGCAGAACAGGTTCTGCTTGGTGCAGGAAACCAGCACCAGCAAAGAACATATGAGGGCAAGCTTTTTCATAGTGTAAAGTCGATTTCCATGCCGAAGTACGGGGTTGAGGAACGCCGCACAAAAGCGCCGTTCATGTAATAGTCCGGCGCAATGGCCAGCAGGCGGTTCACAAACAGGGAAACAGCAATTTTATCGAAATAGAACTTCTTGGTAGCCTTCAAGTTAAAATAGGTAGCAAAAGGAACCAGATAATCATAATTCATGTTGGAAGCGTCCAGTATTAAGCGCCGGAGCACCGGATCCTGGGCGTCGGCCTCTGTATAAGGATGTTCTTCCAAGTTCTTGTCCAGATAGGCCAGAGGCATTCGGGACCGGGCAATAGGATAGTGGTTGCTGAACCAGGAAGTTTGGACCGATACCGACAGGATGAGCCCCAGACGGGGAATCTGGGTATCCAGCATAATATTGGTATTCAGTTGGGTGTAGGTGCTGCCGTCGTTCACCTCATAATATCCCACATAAGCGTAACGGCTGCCGCTGATAATAGCCGATGGCACGTAATAGAGCGGCGCACTGTTGGTGTTCTTGGTGACGAACCAGGCGCCGTTGGCCGTGATGCGCGTATTGATGGACTGGATACGGGGCGATGTGAACGTGAATTCCACGCCCTGCTTGAGCGTCTGAGAGCCGTTGGTGGTGATGCCGTGCGCCTGCAGGACCGTATCGGCCTGCCAAGGGAGAGATGTCACGTCCGGCGGGCCTGTGAGGCTGTTTTTGTCGATTCCGCTGCCGTCGTAGCGCTTGACGATGTAGCGCCCGTAACGGGAACTGCTGCGAAAGCCGGAAGTCATGTTCTCGCGGAAATAGTCCACGGACAGGTGGAAGCCGTTCCAGCTGACATCGGCCCCAATCTCCCATTTGAAGTTGCGGGCGGGCGCAAGGTCATAATTGGTGGGGTCTTCCTTATAGACGTACATGTAGGAGCGACGCAAGTTCGCCTCCACGGGCCAGTAGTTGAACACCTGGATGTCCCCGTACACCGGCTCCGGGAACAGCATGTCCATGGTGGGAAACTTGGTATGGAGGCCCACGCCGGCATAAACGCCGGCATCCAGGCGGTGTCCCTTGACGATAGCGGTGGGGAAATTATAGCGAATGTTGGCGCGCGGGTCCACATACGGCCGGGCATTCACCCGGAACGCTTTTCCCGCGCCCAGCAGCATGCTCATACGCGCGCCGGCAGCCCATTCCAGCCCTCCCCAGCCCAGCTTGGCGCTGCCGTTTTCCTCCGCATAGACGGAAAGCTGATGGTTGCCCGGAATGGCATAATAAGGCCGCGGGCGGGCGCTGGTGACGGAGGAGAAAGGACGGGTGATGTCAAAGACGGTCCCCTCGCCCAGGTTCTTGTCCAGGGTCCACTGGAAGCCGCCCTTGAGGCGCTGTTCGCCCCATTTGAAAGTGACGGCCGACTGCAGGTAGGCATAGACCGGAAGGCCTTTTACCTGCAAGGTGGACTCATAGCGGACCGGCAGGATGAGGGCGTCCCACTCCCCCGGTTCCGTGGCTGTGCTGTAGGGCTGCTCGGCCCCGTTAATCACGTATTTCCAGCGGCTGATGCGGTCGTTTTCTACGGTGAGCGACGCGGTGGTTACCCAGCTGCGGAAGGCGGAGGTATTGTCCCGCGCCTTCACGGAGAAGTCCAGGCCGGCGTCCAGCTTGTTATAGGACGAATAGTACGTCTCAACAGGCCCCATGGTGCCAAAATCCAGGTTCTCGTCGCTCTTTTGGTTGTCGAAGGAGCCGGTATAGTCCAGCGAGGCGTTGAGCACGTATTCCAGCTCCTTTTTCCAGGTTTTCCCCATGCGGATGGTACCCGTCATGCGCTGGTAATTCTGGCGCGGATTGCGGGGATCGGCTATGGAACGGAGGTAATTGGCGCCGACATTGAGCGTGAACGATTTCCACTCGAAGTCCTTGCCCACGTAGAAGAGCTTGGAGCCCATATCGGCCTTAAAACGGGCCCTGAGGGTTTTTCCGCCGCGTTTGCGGGTAATTTTGAGGAGGCCGCTGGTGAGGTCGCCGTATTCCACGGAGGCAATGCCGCGCACCACTTCCACCGACTCGATGTCTTCCGTGGTGATGGTGCGGAGGTCCGTGCCGTAATTCACGTAACTGCTGCCCAGGTTGCTGTAGGTGGGCGATGACTGCAAATTGGCGTTGTTTCCCACCGGCCTGCCGTCAATAAGTACGGCCGTTCCCAGGGCCGACGTGGCATAGTTGCCGCTCACCGACGCCGCGCTGCGCAGGTTGGCCACCTGCGGGGAGGCCAGGTTCGGGTCCATGGCGCGACCGCCCGGCAGCAGCTCCAGCACGTCCTTAATGCTGGACGGCTGAATGTGTTCGATGGCATCCTTGCCGATGACGGAAGTGGCCGTGACGCCCCGCTCCTCCTGTGCTGTTACCACGACCTCCTGAAGAGCGAAAATGTCCGGCTGGAGGCGATAGACACCGCCCTTCACAGGGTCTGCCTTGAGGGTTTTATAGCCCAGAGAGGTGATGGTGAACGGCGATTTTTCGTGGGTTTTCAGCGAAAAAACGCCCAAAGAGTCCGTTATGGCCCAGTTTTTCCCTTGCGTGACAGCCGCGCCGGGAACGGGCTCCCCCGTCTGGGCATCCCTGACGGTTCCGTTAAAAACCTCCTGGGCCTCTGCAACGCTGCAGAAAGCCAGGAGGCTCAAGAAAAACGTGATTGTATGAACTACCTTAACCGTCATGAATGTGGACTGCAAAGGTAGTTGCTGCGCGTACGCGCGACAATCCCTATTATTTGGTATTTAGAAGCGCGGTTTTACCCATCCATCGCTAGAAGAGGTGAAACTGAGGCCGGGGAAAGACCTTTCGTGGGGGTATGGACGCTCCAGCGTGCCCACCAGCGAGAAGTCGCTGCTGCGGAGGGCCCAGAAGCGCTCACCCTTTTCCGTGGAGGTCTTCACGGTGTAGTAGAACAGGTCGCCCACCAGCAGAAGGTCCTCCTTGTGCGGGTCAAAGACCACTTCCGTCTTCACCACTTCCCCGTCCGGGCGCAGCATGTACAGGTGGTTGTCGGCACTCACCAGATATCCCAGCGTAGCGTGGTTGTCGAACTCCGTGATGAGCATGAAATGCACGCCCAGGCCGTCCGCCTGCGGGAAATGGCGCACATGCACGGTGTCGTTGATTTGCTTGATTTGGAACACCTTGTTCTCCGCATCCGTCACCAGGTAGCCCTCGTCATACGCTTTGCGGTGCGACGGCTTGCCGGCAAAATAACGGGCCGGATACACAAACCCTTCCGCCTGTAGCGCAGCATTGAACAGCCGCGTTTTCTCCTCCCGGAGGGTGTTGGAGGCCATTTCTATAATGTCGATACTCCCCTTCCGGCTCACCAGGGCGTCCTCGGGGTCTTTGAGTTCCAAGCGCTCCGGCACGCTTTCCAAAAGGAGGTATACCGGCGGCAGCGTGCGGTTCAGGTCCTTGGGGTCGCTGGAGGCGATAACGGCATTCTGCTCAATCTCCTCCAAGGTCACTTTCCGGCCCTCCAGCGTATCCGGCAAGGTGCCGCGGGAGGCCAGTACAGAGGCGTAGAACGTAGGTTGGGCCTCGTCGCCATAGACATTGCCTTTTGTGTCGATGAATTGGAATCCCCTGCCCTCGCTGCGGTCCAGCGACGTGAAGTCGTGCACGGTGCAACTGTACAGCGTGAAGGGCGTGGAATAAGGTTTCAGGGTAATGAGGTTATACAGCCACGGCAGCACCCACAGCAGCAGCGCCGCCAGCGAAAGTCCCAGGATAATTTGTCCGTATCGTTTCATAAGCCTTTAATCTTGAAGTCCTTCCTTGAAACGCGCCACACCGGCAAATAGCAGACCTGCCGATGCCGCCACGTACAGCAGCAGCCACGGGAAAAAGCCGTTGTAGGCCTCCGGAATACCGCTCAGGTACAGCAGGCGCAGGAGCCCCGCCGCCACCAGCAGAATGAGCACCCGGAAGCGCCAGGTGGGCTCCAAGCACAGGGCCGATGTAAACAAGTACCCCGCCCATCCGGCCAGATACCACACAGCCATGGTTTTGAGTACGCGGGCCACCAGCTCGCCGGGCACCCAAGCACTTAATGCCCAGGCGCTTGTGCATGCCTGTAAGGCATAGAGCAGCGTCAAGGCCGTGAGGCCGTACAGGGCCATGGCCAGCAGCATCCGCCCCTGCGGATACGGCAGATGAAGGGTGAGTTTCAGGCGTTTTTGCTGGATTTCCGGGATGAACTGGCCCAGCGCCAGCAGTGCGCCGGCGATGGCCGGCACATAGCGGAGGATTTCCGTGAGGACGGTTTCCTTGGTTACCAGGGCCTCCCAAAGCAGGCCGGCGCCCCTGAATTCCACCACCTTGGCCAGGTTCAGGAAGCAGTAAAACGTAAGAGCGGCCATGGCCAGCAACAGACCCAGTAGCAGCCAGCGGGTTTTGAGCCACTCCTTGTATAATATCATTTTGTTCATAGGCATGAGATTTCTCCACTCACTTCGTTCGGTCGAAATGACAAGTGTCATTCTGTGCGAAGTCGAAGAATCTAATATTTACCGGTTAATTCTATAAAAATATCCTCCAGGGTAAGGCCGGGATAGCGGGCCATGAGGGTTTTGGCCTCCTCCTGCACCAGGATGCTGCCGTAATCCATCACAATCACCTCATCTACCAGCTTTTCCAGGTCCTGGATAATGTGGGACGTAAGGAACACCGTCTTTCCTTCCGCCTTGGCGTAATCCCGCAGGTATTCGCAGAACAGGCGGCGGTAGCCCGGGTCCAGGCCCAGGGAGAAATCGTCCAGTACCAAAAGGTCCGCATTCTGGGCCAAAATGAGCCCCAGGGCCACCTGCGAGCGCTGTCCGTTGGACATGCGGGCAATCTTCTGCCCCGGCGCCACCTTCAGCTTTTCCATGAGGCCGTAATAGGCGTCCCGGTTCCATTTGGGATAAAAGGCGCTGTAAAACTTCTCTATCTGGCCGATGCTCATGTAGGAATACTGCACGTGGCCCTCCAGCAGCAACGCTATGCGGCGGCGGGTCTCCGGGCTAATGTGCTGGACGTCCTCGCCAAAAAGGGTGCACTTGCCGCTCTGAGGCTTCAGATAGCCCATCAAAATGTTGATGGTGGTGGTTTTGCCGGTGCCGTTCTTGCCCAGCAGGCCCACGATGCGCCCCGGCTCCACCGTAAAATTCAGGTCCTCGTAGATCTTCCGCTTACCATAATAATGCGTCAGATGCTCGCAGGAAATTACAGGTTCAACTTGCATAATTACGCGTTTAAGGAATGGCAAAGGTACGCATTTTTCCCAAGACTCCCCAATCCCCATTTATAGGGATAGGCACAAAAAAAAATGGCCCACAATTGCTTGCGAGCCATTTTTTTACATCCAAAGGATTAGCGGAGCTGGAAGATAACCGGGAAGGTGTATGTCACCTTTACGGCGCGGTCACGCTGCTTGCCGGGCTTCCACTTGGGGGAGCTGGAAACAACACGCACGGCTTCCTTGTCCAGGGATTCATCCACGCCACGGAGCACGCGCACGTTGGTTACGCGGCCGTCCGCTTCCACGGTGAACTGGAGGGTAACACGGCCCTGCACACCGTTTTCCTTGGCGATTTCCGGATATACCAGACGGGAGTTCACCCACTTGGAGAATTCGTTGGCGTCGCCACCGTTGAAGGAAGGCTTCTGCTCTACGAGCTGGAACGGAATGGCTTCTTCTTCCACTTCCTCTTCTTCCACAGCGGCCTCTTTGTAGTCCTGAATCTCCACAGCCTGGTTGTTGTCTTCCAGGTTGATGAACAGGTCGTCATCCAGTTTGATATCATCGTCCACGATATCAATCTGGTCGCTCAGGACAGGGATGGAGGGAGCCTCCGGCGGGGGCGGCGGAAGTTCGTTCTGGATGGCAATCATCTCTTCTTCCACAACCACCTGGGTGGTGTCCTCCAGTGCGGCGACCTTGGCCTCACGGGAGCTCCAGTTGAACGCGAAGTACACAATCAGGAGGGCGATCACCAGACCGGCCTCGGTGAAGAGCAGTCGCTTGTTTTCAAGACTGGCTTTTTCGGATTTCTTAATTTCCATGGTATTGTGTTTTTGGTTTATTTTCCAATTGCAAAGATAAATCCGCTTTTTTACGCACGCAAACAATTCACAAAAAACAATCTCACAGCGTGTTTTTATAAGCACCTAATTTACAACACTTTACAAAACCGCATTTTTAGAAAAATCTCGCACAAGACGGAGCTCGTGCAGAAAACCACCAAAATCCGGCGGTTTTCCACCGCGCAAATTAGCGCTCCAAGCAGCTTAAGAAGAGCTCACGGTCCGGAGAACCGGAAACTTTGATGCGTTCCTTGAGCCGGTAAAGATGGTTGTAGATATACGGCTTGTCTTTCTCCAGGAGGGTTGACAGCGTAGTGGAAGAAAAGCCGGAAGCGGTGAATAAATACAACAGGAAATCTTCTTCTTTCCAACGGGGGAAAGAGGCGCGAAGTTTCTCCATCACCTGGTTGTTTTGCTCGTTGAGCGCCTGCTCAAGCGACCGCTGCATGGCGGCGTCGGTCCGTAAGCCTTCCACCACAGAACGGACTTCTTTTACAATGCGGGGCTGCAGGTTGTCGGTGCCTTCGTACACATAATACTGCTCACAAAGGCGATCCAGCACATCCACACCCAGAGCGGGCGTGTTCTTCTTTTGCTGTTTAAGGTGGCTGAGGCGCCTTTCCAGGTCCTCAGCCACCGACATCATCCGTTCGTTTTCCTCGCGCTCCTCCAGCAGCTGCTTTTCCAACTGGGCTTTGCGTGCCCAGAAATAAAGCACCAGCGTGGCCAGAATAGCCGTTACAAGCAGCGCAAGGGCTCCCATAGGCTACAGGTTGCGAAGCAGGTTGGTCAGGCTCACCTTCTTCTCGATAAGGGCACGAAGGTCCTCAATCTTCACGCGCTCCTGGGTCATGGTGTCGCGGTCGCGTACGGTCACGCAGCCGTCGTTAAGGGTATCGTGGTCCACGGTGACGCAGAAAGGCGTACCAATGGCATCCTGGCGGCGATAGCGCTTGCCGATGGAGTCTTTTTCGTCGTACTGGTAGGAGAAGTCGTACTTGAGCTCGTCCACCACCTTCTGGGCCATTTCCGGCAGACCGTCCTTTTTCACCAGCGGCATCACGGCCACCTTGATGGGAGCAAGCGGAGCAGGGATGCGCATCACCACACGTTCCTCGCCATTTTCCAGCTTCTCCACCGTATAGGAGTGCGCCAGCACGGCCAAGCACATACGGTCTACGCCGATGGACGTCTCGATGACGTACGGCGTGTAAGAGGTATTCTCCTCAGGGTCAAAGTATTCAATCTTTTTGCCGGAGAACTTCTGGTGGTTGCCCAGGTCAAAATTGGTGCGGCTATGGATGCCTTCAAGCTCCTTGAAGCCGAAGGGGAAGTTGAACTCAATGTCCGTGGCGGCATTGGCATAGTGAGCCAGTTTCTCATGGTCGTGGAAACGATAGTTCTCTGCACCCATACCCAGGTTCACATGCCATTTCATGCGGGTTTCCTTCCACTTCTTGAACCATTCCAGCTCCGTGCCGGGCTTGATGAAGAACTGCATCTCCATTTGCTCGAACTCCCGCATGCGGAAGATGAACTGACGGGCCACAATCTCGTTGCGGAACGCCTTGCCAATCTGGGCGATGCCGAAAGGAATCTTCATGCGACCTGTCTTCTGCACGTTCAGGTAGTTCACAAATATGCCCTGGGCGGTCTCCGGACGCAGATAAATGGTGTTGGCGCCTTCTGCGGTGCTGCCCATGGAGGTTTGGAACATCAGGTTGAACTGACGCACCTCCGTCCAGTTGCAGGTGCCGCTGATAGGGCACACAATATTGTTGTCGATGATAATCTGGCGATACTCGGCCAGGTCGTTGGCCTTTTCTGCCGCCACGTAGCGGTTGTGCACCTCTTCCCATTTGGCTTTTTCGCGCAGCACGTTGGGATTGGTGGCGCGGAACTGTTCCTCGTTAAAGGCATCGCCAAACTTCTTGCGGCCCTTAGCCACTTCTTTCTCAATCTTCTCTTCAATCTTGCCCAGGAAGTCCTCGATAAGGACATCGGCCCTGTAGCGTTTTTTGGAGTCCTTGTTGTCGATGAGTGGGTCGTTAAAGGCACTCACGTGGCCGGAAGCCTCCCAAATGCGGGGGTGCATGAAAATGGCGGAGTCGATGCCCACGATATTCTCGTTCAGGCGGGTCATGGCCTCCCACCAATAGTTCTTGATGTTGTTTTTGAGCTGCACGCCCATCTGGCCATAATCATAAACGGCAGCCAGACCATCGTAGATTTCGCTGGAGGGGAAAATGAATCCATACTCCTTGCAGTGGGCTACCAGCACCTTAAAAAGTTCATCTTGTGTCATTATATATAACGTTTGTTTTCAATTATGAGATTCTCTCGCTTCGCTCGGAATGACAGGGATGTCATATCGAGGCCCAATGGGCCGAGTATATCTCATTATCTCGCAAATTTACGCAAAAATTTCCGGAAACGCCGTGCGGATCTCCGGTTTGGAAATCTCCAGCAGCGGCTTTTTCACAAAGTCCCGCTGGCCAATGAACGGGTGGGGGACTGTAAGCGCCTCTGTATGAATGGTTTCCGCGCCATAACACAGCAGGTCAATGTCTATGATACGGTTGTGGTACAGGCGCTTGCCATCTGCATCGAACAGTGGCTCTTCTTCCCGTCCCATGGCCTTTTCCACCGCCTTCACCTGTCGCAAAATCTCCAGGCCGTGTTCCGTAGGGGAGCCCACGCGGGGGAGACGGTACAACACGCAAAGGTTCAGGAAGGAAGGCCCTTCAAAGCCCCAGGCGGGCGTTTCTACAATGCGGGAGATGCGTTCCGGATGCGTGCCAAACGCCTGGTCCAGCAGATTCACGGCCCGCAGCAGGTTCACATCCCGGTCTCCCAGGTTGGAGCCCAGCCCCAGATATACATTGATTCTTTCCATTAATTCAGTTTACTGTAATCGTCCTCCTCATAGTCCAGTCCCAGTTCCACGCGGGCCTCTTCCGAGAGCATGCTGCGGTCCCATTCGGGCTCAAAGGTGAGCTCGATGCTGCACTTGGTAACGCCCGGAACGCTTTCCACGCCCTGCTGCACCTCGCCAAGCACCTGGTCTGCCATGGGACAGTTGGGGGCGGTAAAGGTCATGAGGATGGAAACCTCGTGCGCCTTGTTAATGGTGAGTTCGTAAATGAGCCCCAAGTCATAGATATTCACCGGAATTTCCGGATCATATACCTCCTTCAGGGCCGCTATCACCGCCGCGTAAAGCGGCTGCAGGGCTTTCACGTCCTCCGCGGTCAGTATGTCTTTATTCTCTTCACTCATAAGATTCTTCGGCTTCGCTCAGAATGACATTATTGCCGGCCTTGACCGGCAATCTCTTTAATCCGCTCTATCATGGACACCAGCCCGTTGGCACGGGTAGGGGAGAGGTTGTCCTTTAGGCCTATCTCCGCCACAAAGCCAAAATCGTCTGCGGCAATCTCTTCCTTGGTGCTGCCGGAGTACACGCTGATAAGCAGCGAAATAATGCCTTTGGTGATGATGGCATCGCTGTCGGCCGTAAAATACAGCCGGCCGTCCCGCTCCTCGCTGTCCAGCCACACGCGCGACTGGCAGCCCTTGATGAGCCGCTCCTCCGTCTTTTTCTCCTCCGGGAAGGCCTCCAGGCCCTTGCCCAGTTCAATCAGATACTCGTATTTGTCCAGCCACTCGTCGTAGACGGAAAAATCCTCAACAATCTGCTGTTTCTTTTCCTCTAAACTCATAGTAACATATTAATGGCCTTATCCAGGCACTTGATAAAATACTCTGCTTCCTGAAGGGTATTGTACGGGCCGAAGGATGCCCTCAAAAGCCCCGTTACCCCCAGCCGGTCCATGAGCGGCTCTGCACACATTTGACCGGAGCGGAGGGCTACCCCCATCTTATCCATAATAAGGGCCAGGTCCTCATGGTGAGCGCCTTTAACGGCAAACGAGAAGAGCGGAATTTTTTGCTCGAGAGAGGTCCCGTATAGCGTAATGCGCTCATCCTCAGTTAGTTTCGTATAGACATATTCCGTGATGGCAGCCTGTTCCGCTTGCACGGCCGCATTAGCGCGGGCCTCCTGCGCAAAACGGATGGCAGGAACCAGGGTAGGGGCCCCATTGAAGTTTTGCGTACCGGCCTCAAATTTTTCCGGCAGGGGAGCGAAGGTGGTTTGGGCAAAACTCACGCTTTTGATCATTTCGCCACCACCCATATACGGAGGCATGGCGTCCAGCCATTTGCGCTTTCCGTAGAGCACGCCCGTTCCCGTTGCAGCATACAACTTGTGTCCGGAGAACACGTAAAAGTCGCAGTCCAGTGCCTGGACATCTACCGGCTCATGGACTATGCCCTGCGCACCGTCCACCAGGACCGGAATACCGTGCTTATGACAAACGGCAACCATTTCCCGCACCGGGTTTACAAGGCCTAACACATTGGAAATGTGAGAGATAGCTACAATTTTAGTGTGCTCAGAAAGCAGTTTTTCCAGGGACTCCACGGCAAGCGTGCCATTTTCATGAATGTCCAGCACTTTAAGCACGGCTTTTTTGCGCTCGCAAAGCAGTTGCCAGGGGACAATGTTGGAGTGATGCTCCGCGGTAGAAACCAGAATCTCATCTCCCTCTTTCACAAAGGCCTCACCAAAAGAAGCAGCCACCAGGTTCACAGCAGCCGTGGCGCCGGAGGTAAAAACAACTTCCTCCCGACCGGCAGCGTTGATGAACGCCTGGACACAGTCACGCGCCCCCTCATAGGCCTCCGTAGCAACACCGGCCAAATAATGGACGGCCCGATGGATATTCGCATTTCCCTCCAGGACGGACCGCGTCCAGGTATCTACGACCGACTGCGGACGCATGGCCGTGGCAGCATTGTCCAAATACACCAGCGGCTTCCCATACACATGTGCGGAAAGGGCAGGGAATTGTTTGCGAATCTCTTCAATCATATCTTTGGATAAGTCTGCAAATTTACATAATTTTGCTCAATTATTGATGTCATTCTGAGCGAAGTCAAAGAATCTTATACTTATGATAGATTATATTAAAGGACAAATCGTTGAACTAACTCCTACGGAGCTCATTCTGGAGAACCACGGAATCGGATACAGCATCCTCATTTCCCTACAAACCTATGAGGCATTCCAGCTGCAAACCCAGGCCGTTGCCTACATCCATCATTACATCCGGGAAGACGAAGAATTGTTTTACGGCTTTGCCACCAAGGACGAGCGCGAACTCTTCCGCCTGCTCATTGGCGTATCCGGCATTGGCGTAGCATCGGCCCGCATGATGCTGTCCACGCTCAGCGCTGAAGAAATCCGCCAGGCCATCCTCGCAGGGGACGTCAACCGGATCAAGAGCGTGAAAGGCATCGGTCTCAAAAGCGCCCAGCGGCTCATTTTGGAGTTAAAAGACAAAGTCGCAAAAGGGGAGGGGGCAGAAAGCCCGGCTATCTTCAAGGCAGACCATTCCGCCGTGGTGGACGAAGCCACAACGGCACTCACCATGCTGGGCTTCTCCAAAGCCAACATCAGCAAGGTCATGCCTTCTATCCTGAAAGACCATCCCAACGCCAGGGTGGAGGACATCATTAAAGCGGCCCTACAAAAGCTTTAATGTTCCACGTGGAACAATTTTCGAGTTAACGACCGAAATAAACCAGCAGAACGGAAATATCGGCGGGGGAGACCCCGGAGATTCTGGAAGCCTGAGCAATGGTCTCGGGCTTATATCTTTTCAGCTTCTGACGGCATTCAATGGACAAACTCTGAATCTGATCAAAATCGAAGTCTGCAGGAATCCGAATATACTCCAGCCGTGCATTCTTCTCTGCCTGGAGTTTTTCACGCTCGATATAGCCCGCATACTTGATCGCCACCTCCACAGCAGCAATGACTTCGCTTGAATATGTCGGAGCGGAGCGACGCAGGAGGTCTGGGGGGAACGCCCCCCGGTCATGCGAAGCATTTTGAACAAAGTCGCCAGACTTTGTTCCACGTGGAACAAATTGCAGCAAATTGGCCAACGCCAACTCCGGCCGAGAAACCAAATCCTCCAAATGCTTCCCTTCAGAAAGGGGCGTAGAACCCACCGATTCCAAATAGGCATTCACCGCAGCGGGCTTTACTTTCGTAGTCCTACAAAGGTCAGCAAGGGATTCTACGGTCTCCTGTTTCCGCATCATGGCAGCATAGCGTTCCTCCGTAGCCAGGCCCAATTCATGCGATAGGGCAGTAAGCCGGAAGTCAGCATTATCCTGGCGCAAAAGAATGCGATACTCTGCACGGGAGGTGAACATCCGGTAAGGCTCATCCACGCCTTTATTGATAAGATCGTCAATGAGAACGCCAATATAGGCCTGGTCGCGGCGGAGCACCAAGGGCTCCTTCTCCTGCAAGTACAAATGGGCGTTCATGCCCGCGACAATGCCCTGGGCGGCGGCTTCTTCGTAGCCGGTAGTCCCATTGACCTGACCCGCCAGGAAGAGGTTCTCAACCACTTTGGACCGGAGCGAGTAATGCAAATATTGCGGGTCAAAATAGTCATATTCTACCGCATAGGCCGGCTTAAAGACCACGGCATTTTCCAGGCCTTCAATGGCATGCATGGCCTCTAACTGCACTTCCAGCGGAAGGGAAGAAGAGAATCCCTGCAGGTAATATTCCGGAGACTCACGCCCCTCGGGCTCCAGAAACAGCTGGTGCGAATCTTTATCGGCAAACGTACGCAGCTTATCCTCAATGCTGGGACAGTAACGCGGCCCTTTTCCATGAATCATGCCCGTAAAAAGGGGAGAGCGGTCAAAACCCGTACGAAGGATGTCGTGTACCTTTTCGTTGGTATGGAGAAGGTAACAATCCATCTGGGAACCACCCTCCTGTACTACAGAAGGCACATCCAGGAAGGAAAAACGCTCAGGATCCGCATCCCCTGCCTGCCGTTGCAAACGGGAAATATCGACAGAACGAAAATCAATGCGCGGGGGAGTGCCTGTTTTCATCCGGGCGGTGGGGATACCCAGCGAAGCCAATTGATCTGAAATTCCGTACGACGCCTTTTCTCCAATGCGGCCCCCTTCGAAGGAATGCTGACCAATATACATCCGGCCGTTCAAGAAGGTCCCCGCTGTCAAAATAATGGCCTGAGCATAAAAAATTGCGCCTGTAACGGTACGAACAGCCGTAATTTTTTGATTCTCAAAGAGGAAATCCGCGGCAAAATCTGCGTAAATCCTTAAATTCCAATTACTTAGAAGAAAATTGAGCCAGGTAGCAGAAAAGCGCTGTTTGTCGCATTGAGCACGAGGACTCCACATGGCCGGGCCTTTGGAACGGTTAAGCATGCGGAACTGAAGTGTGGAAGCATCCGTCACCAAACCGGAGTATCCGCCCAGGGCATCAATCTCCCGGACAATCTGACCTTTGGCAATGCCGCCCACCGCAGGGTTGCAGCTCATCTTGGCCAGACCGTTCAGGTCCGGTGTGAGCAGCAAAACGGAAGAGCCCATGTTGGCAGCAGCCATCGCCGCTTCACAGCCGGCATGGCCTCCACCGATTACAATGACATCGAAACGATTGTTCATACATTGGCACGCTGGGAGAGGTAGTAATTCTCCTTGGCGCGCATAACGGCAATATCTTCCTCGGTATGGTCGTCGTAGCCAATCAGATGCAGCACGCCATGGACAATGACCCGGTTGAGTTCATCCGCGAACTCCGTCCCGTAAAAGGCGGCATTTTCACGCACGGAATCAATGCTGATAAAGAGGTCTCCGCTTAGCCGATTCCCTTCACAGTAGTCAAAGGTGATGATGTCTGTATAATAATCGTGTTTCAGATATTTTATATTGACATCCAAAATATAATTATCGGAACAAAATATAACCGATATATCTCCCAGGCGCTTGGCCTCACTCTCTGCAACAAACTTGAGCCAACGCGAAGTAAGGCGTTTTTCCTTAAACGAAAACGCAATATCCTCTGTAAAGTAGGAAACCATTTACTCTATATCGAAAAGGGCTACAAAACCGGTTAAGTCCAGCACATCTTTAACCACGTCGTTCACGTTTTTCAGGACCACATGGGAACCGGCAGCCTGCGCCTTTTTGAGGACGCTCAACAAAAGGCGAAGCCCGCTGGAAGCAATATACTCCAAGTCTGTACAGTCAAAAATAATGTCCTTGCCCAGACTCTCCATCACGGGCGCCAGGGCCTTTTCCGTCTCTGCGGCGGCGGCGGTATCCAGCTCGCCATTAAAGGTAACGACAAACTTGCCGTCCTGTTCTTCTACTTTTGTTGTCATGATATGGATTTGGTTAAAGTTAATACATTGAATCCGTGTTTACGGCTATAGGAAACGGAATCCACCAATTTGCGGGTGAGGTGAATTCCCAGGCCGCCAATGGGCCGGTTCTGGGCATCCAAAGTGGTATCTGCCTCCAAAACGGCCGTAGGGTCGAAGGGAAAACCGTTATCGACAATGGTGAACCTCACTTCCTTATAATTGCTGTCGGCATAGACCGTAACTTCACCATGCTCGCCCGGAGGATAGGCATAGTTCATCACGTTCACAACGGTCTCTTCCACGGCAAGACGAATACCGGCTGATACGCGGCGCTCTATCGGGACCTGCGACAGGAAATCTTTGACGAAAGCACTCAGCGCTGTCACTTCTGCCGTATCGTTCCCCAAGGTAAGTTTTTTCTGAAGGGTGTCGCCCGGCTGGAAGCAGATACAAAGAAGGGTGAGGTCGTCGCTCTGGGGACAATCTCCGGCAAAAGAACGGGCCTCTGCACTGAGTGCGCTCACAAGTTCCTCGGGCTTGTCTGCACCAATACTCAGGGAACGATTCAACACTTCCTGCACCCGTTCACGGCCCAGGGCCTGGCGCGCCTTGTTCTTGGCCTCTGTGAGGCCGTCCGTATATAGGAAAAGAGTGGTGCCGGGAGCAAGCAGCATGGACTGGAGTTCGAACTCCTTATCCGCAAAAACGCCCAGGGGCAGATTGGCCTTGACGGGCAGCAACGAGGCCGATGAGGTTAGAAGGAACGGTTTGTCGTGCCCGGCATTGGCATAATTGAGTTTGCCGGTATACAAGTCCAGGCAGCCCACGAAGCACGTCACAAACATATTGTTGTCGTCGCCGGCGCAAAGCTGGTTGTTCAAGGTCCACAGAATCTGCGAAGGGCTTTCCTCCTTCCGGGACACCACGCGGAACAGCGAATGAATCATAGACATGAGCATGGCCGACGGGACCCCTTTTCCGCTCACGTCGCCAATGCAGAAGAAGAGCTTGCCGTCCCGGATGTAAAAATCATACAGGTCTCCGCCCACCTCCAGCGCCGGTTCCAGCGTGCCATAGACATAGGAAGGGAAGACCTTAGGAAGCATTTGCTGCTGAATATCCCGCGCGACCGCCAGTTCACCGCTTATGCGAGCCTGTTCTGCCGATGCCTCCCTGAGCTTGTTCTCGTTCCGCGCATAGCGGTTTATCATGAACGCCAAAATGGCCAGACCCAGCAGCATAAAGAGGATGTGCTGGTGCCGCATCTTCTGCATCGGCCCAAAGACTTCTTCCGTCTTGTACACCTGGATGAGCTGCCAGTAAGGCTCTTTTTCCAGTTGCGTCTTCCGGATGGCAATACCCGGATAATCGGTCTCCGGGAGCCGGCCGTTCACGATCTCCACCACCGTGAACACTTCTTCCCGGGGAATCCGCGCCACCGAAGGACCGGCCACCAAATCGCCTTCCACCGTAAGCAGCAAGCCAAAAGAATTGTCATAGGGCTGGTGGGCATTGAGTGTGTCTCCCAGCCAGGAAAGGTCGATATCCAGGCCGCACAGGGCCGCCAGCCGGCCTTCATCATTATAGATGGGCACAGAATAAGTGGCATAGGAAAGCGAGTCCGTTCCATAGAGATAAGGGTCTGTCCAGGAGGGGCCCAGGTGATCCAGCGACCAGATAAATTCCGGATTTTGGCTATAATCGTGCTCCGGCGTACCAATTTGCTCGGTGACGATGCTGCCATCCGGCAGTTTATGGGCATAGGGCTCAAAAAGACGGCCTTTGGAGGGATAGTAATAAGGCATGAAGGCCAGGCAGCCGCCCACCACGTTGGGATTGTCGTCGATCAGACGCACCATAACCGGGAAAAGGGAATCCGGATTGTTCAGGTGCCGCATGATGTCCCACTTGTTCTCTGCCAGGGTAACCTCCGTGAGTTCCAGCATATGCTCGATATCGTGGACCATGGAGCCCAGGACCACCTTGCTCCTGAGGTTCATTTCTTCCGTCATCATGCGGCGAAGCCGCTGATACTGAACTACGGAGATGACCTCCACCAGCACAGCGGCGAAGACCACAATTCCCACGCGGGTTATCCTACCGGAATCCAGTTTTTTCATACACTTTTCTATCAAACCGTAAAGTTATCATTTGTTTTTGACAACTCAAAACGATAAAAATTGAAAATTATATTTAAATTTGTGAAAACCTAACACTAAAGTGATGAGCCAAAGTTCTTGCAACACTGTTCTGGAAGCTTTTCACCAGCAGGTGAAAGCCCATCCCAACCAAACTGCCGTGGTCTATGAAAACATCCGCCTAACCTACGCAGAGGTAGAAAAACTGACAGACAACCTCGCCGCTTATATAGAAACCCAAGTGCCCGCAGGAAGCGTCGTGGGCATTATGCTGGGCCGAAACGAGTACATGATGCTGGCCCCGCTGGGCGCGCTCAAAGCCGGTTGCGCCTATCTCCCGCTGGACCCTTCGTACCCGCCGGAGCGCCTGGAATTCATGATAAAAGACGCCGGCGCCAAAATGCTGGTGGCCGACGAAGACCTCCTGCCCATCCTGAAGGAGTACAAGGGCCCCGTCCTGATAACCGCCGACATCCGCAAACTGCATCCCGGCACGCCCAAGGCACAGCCGCCCAAACCGGAGGACCTGTTCATCCTGCTGTACACCAGCGGCACCACCGGCACGCCCAAGGGCTGCATGCTCTGCCACAAAAACATTTACGCCTTTTGCAGCCACCACGGCGAGCTCATGGGCATGGACCATACCACCCGCATGACAGCCTACGCCAGCTTTGGCTTCGACGCCTTTGTGGCGGACCTGTACAGCGCTATCATCAGCGGCGCCACCCTCTACATTATCCCGGACCGCATCCGGCTCAACCTGCCCGCCCTGCACGAGTATTTTGAGCAAAATGGTATCACCTGCTGCTTCATGACCACCCAGGTGGCCACCCAGTTCGCCATCAACTATCCGGACTGCAAGGGCCTCAAAATTCTGTACACCGGCGGCGAAAAAATGTCCAGCTTCCCGCTGCCGCACTACCGCCTGTTCAACTGCTACGGCCCCACGGAAACCATCTGCTACGTGCTCTGCGAAGAAGTGAAAAAACAGGAAGAGAACATCCCCATCGGCCTTCCCCTCAAAGACATTAAGGTCTATGTGGTCAAGGACGGCAAGCAGGTGCCCAAAGGCGAGCCGGGAGAACTCTGGATCACCGGCACCCAGGTGGGCCTGGGATACCTCAACCGGCCGGACAAAACCGCAGAGGTCTTTGTGAAGAATCCCTTTGACGATGACCCCAAGTACGCCACGGCCTACCGCACCGGAGACATTGTCCGCGAGCGGGAAGACGGCAAAATTGAATTCATGGGCCGAAAAGACGGCCAGGTGAAAATCCGCGGCTTCCGCATCGAGCTCAAGGAAGTAGAGGCCATCATTCGCGAATTCCCTGACATTAAAGACGTTACGGTGCAGGCCTTTGACGAGCCCGGCGCCGGTGCCGGCAAGTTCCTGGCTGCGTACATCGTCAGCCCCAAGGAGATCAACATCCAGGAACTGGACGCCTTCATCGCCAGCAAAAAACCGCCGTACATGGTGCCGGCCGTTACCATGCAGATAGAAGCCATTCCGCTGAATGTGAACCAGAAAGTGGACGTGAAGGCCCTTCCCAAGCCGGAACCGCAGGAGCACAAGGCGGAGGCCCACGTGGCGCCGCTCAACAAGCTGGAACAGCAAATCAGCGACATCATCAAGGAGAGCGTAGGCATTGGCGGCTTCGGCCTCACAGACCCGCTGTATTACAGTGGCCTCTCATCCCTGGGTGCCCTGCGCCTGGCTACGGAGCTGTACAAGCGCTTCGGCCTGGAGCCGGACATGAACAGCTTTGCCAAAACCGCCAGCCTGCAAAGCATAGAGAACGATATCCTGGACATCCTCCTGTCAGGAGATTCCTGTCATTCTGAGCGCAGCGAAGAATCTAATGGGGAAGACCAGCCCCAGGAGCTCACCTTCCAGCAAACCGGCCTGTACCTGGACTGCGTAAGGAATCCTTCGTCCACCGCCTATAATCTGCCGTTCATCCTCACCTTCCCGAAAGGCACGCTGGCAGGGGAGGTCAAAAAAGCCCTCCTGGACATACTGGAGGCCCATCCCGCCCTTACCGCCCGCATCGAGCAGCGGGACGGAAAAGTGTATCTGGTGCCCGCCCAGACAGAGGGGGAAATCCCTTCCGTCAAGCTGGGCAGCGAAGAAGAATACGAGGCCCTCAAAGAAGCCTTCATGCAGCCCTTCGACCTCTCCGGCCCGCTCTACCGGCTCACCCTGGTCCAAACGCCCGGCAAGCTGCGCCTGATGGGGGACTTCCACCACCTCATCTTTGACGGCCACTCCTATGACCTGTTCCTGGGCCAGCTCACCGCCGCGCTGGAGGGAAAAGCACCTGAAAAAGAGGACTATACCTACTTTAGCTACGCCCGGGACCAGAAGGCCTACCAGGACAGCGCGGAATTCCAGGAGGCGGAAACCTTCTTTGCCGAGCAAATCGCCGGCAAGGAGGACGAAACCGGCGTCATCCCGGACAAAACGCCCCTGGAAGACGAGATTGGCCACGAAATCTGGCTCCGCAAAAAGATTGGGGCCGATGTTATGGCGCGCTGCCATGAACTGGGCATCTCCCCGGCCAGCTACTTCCTGGGTGCCGCCTATGTCACCATAGGCGCGTTCTGCGGGCAGCAAAAAATTTACATGTGCACGGTAGCCAACGGCCGCAGTGGCATGCGCTGTGCCGATACCTACGGCATGTTTGTGAACACCATGGCCCTGTCCGGAGAGGTAGGGGAGCAGCAGGCCGATGACTTCCTGAAGGAGACGGACCGCAACTTTGCCACCACGCTCTCCTACCAGAACTATCCCTTCGCCCGCGTGGCGTCGGCCTATGACTTCCATCCGGCCGTCATGCTGGCCTACCAGGTGGGGCTCGTGGAAAAATACACCATCCACGGCAAACCGCTTGAGGATGAACTGATTACGCAGGACACGCCCAAGTTCCCGCTGAGCATCTTCATCGAAGGAACGGAGGAAGCCCCGGAACTGGCCCTGGCCTACGACAGCAGCCTGTACACGGAGCCGCTCATCCAGTCCTTTGCCGACGCCATGGAGTGCGTAGTAAGGGGTCTGCTGAAGAACGTTCCGCTCACGGAGATTCCCTTTGTGGACGGGGAGCGCCTCCGGGAGCTGGACAGCTTCAACGACTACACCCAGGAAGTGGACCTCTCCGAGACCATTGTGGACCTGTTCCGCAAACAGGCCAAGGCCACCCCGGACGCCCCGGCCGTGCTCTTTGACGGAAAAACCATCAGTTACAAGGAATTGGACACCTACACAGATGCCCTGGCCGCAAAAATCCAGTCTTACGGTCTTGGGGAAGAAGACGTGGTGTCTGTCCTGATTAACCGCAACGCCTGGATGACCAAGGCCTCCCTGGCCGCCATGAAGGCCGGCTGCGCCTACCAGCCGCTGGATCCGTCCTACCCCACGGAGCGCCTCAATTTCATGATTCAGGATTCCCGGGCCAAGCTCCTCATTGCCGATAAAGAACTCATCCCGCTGGTAGGGGACTACACCGGTCCTGTGCTCACCACCGCAGAGCTGGAGATTTCTCCGCTCGCTTTGCTCGGTCGAAATGACAAAGACACTGTCATTTCGAGCGGAGTCGAGAAATCTCCCAAGCCGGAGAACCTGTACATCCTGCTGTACACTTCCGGCTCCACCGGCACGCCCAAGGGCGTTATGCTGGAGCACCGCAACCTGGTGAACTTCTGCGCCTGGTACCGGGACTACTACAAGCTCCAGCCCGGAGACAAAGTGGCGGCCTTCGCCAGCTACGGCTTCGACGCCAACATGATGGACCAGTATCCCGCTCTCTCCTGCGGCGCCTGCATCTGCATCATTCCGGAAGAGGTCCGGCACGACCTTGGCGCCCTGAACCGCTTCCTCATCGACAATGGCGTAACCCACAGCTTCATGACCACCCAGGTGGGCGTGATGTATGCCAAAAACTACCCGGACAATCCGGTCCTGAAGCACCTGAGCGTAGGCGGCGAAAAACTGATCTCCATGCCGCCGCCGTCCTACCATTTCTACAATGGTTACGGCCCCACGGAGTGCACCATCTTCTCCACCATCTTCAAAGTGGAGGAGCGGGAGGAAAACATTCCCATCGGCCATCCGCTGAGCAACATGCCGCTGTACGTGGCCGACCGTCACATGCGGCGCCTGCCCGTGGGGGCCGCCGGTGAGCTGCTCATCAGCGGCGCCGGTGTAGGCCGCGGCTACCTCAACAACCCGGAAAAGACCGCCGAGTGCTTTGTGGACAGCCCCTTCCAGCCGGGTACGCGCATGTACCACTCCGGTGACATTGTGCGGTATCGGGCCGACGGAAATATTGAATTTGTGGGCCGGAAAGACCGTCAGGTCAAGATCCGCGGCTTCCGTATCGAACTCAAGGAAGTAGAAGGCGTGCTGCAGGAATTCCCGGGCGTGAAAGACGTCACGGTGCAGGCGCTGGACGCCCCATCCGGCGGCAAGTTCCTGGCTGCGTATGTGGTGGCGGAAGGCAGCTTCGACGCCAAAGCCGCCGGCGAATTCATCCGCGAGCGCAAGCCTTCGTACATGGTGCCTGCCGCCTGGATGCAGCTGGACAAGATTCCGCTCAACGTGAACCAGAAGGTGGACCGCAAGGCCCTGCCGGAGCTCGTTCCCACCTCCATGGATGAGTACGTTGCCCCCGTGGGAGAAACGGAAAAAGCCCTCTGCGCCATCTTTGCCGATATCCTGGGCATGGAACGCGTGGGTGCCACGGACTCCTTCTTCGACCTGGGAGGTTCTTCGCTCATGGTCACCAACGTGATGGTGAGCGCAGAGAAACAAGGCCTGCACTTTGCCTATTCTGACGTGTTCTCGCACCCGTCGGCCCGCTCCCTTGCGGCCTTCCTCACAGGAGAGGTGGCGGTGCAGGAGCAGGACAGCAACATTACGGACTACGACTACTCCGCCATCGACGCCCTGCTCTCCAAAAACACGCTGGAATCCTTCCTGGGCGGGGAACGCCTCCACCTGGGACGCAACATCCTGCTCACCGGCGCCACGGGCTTCCTGGGCATCCACATGCTCAAGGAACTCATCGAGAGCACCGGGCCGGACACCACCATCTGGTGCCTGCTCAGGCCCAAGGGCAGCGTTTCCCCGGAGCGCCGCCTGCGGGAAATGCTGGTGTATTACTTCGAGAAAGACTACCGCAAGCTCCTGGGAACGCGCATCCGGCCCGTCGCGGGAGACATTACCCAGCCCCAGACGCTGGAGCCGCTTACACAGATAGACACGGTGTTCAACTGCGCCGCCAATGTGAAGCACTTCTCCAAAGGAACGGACATTGAGGACATTAACTACGGCGGTGTCAAGAACCTGGTGGCCCTCTGCGAGCGCAATGGCGCCTACCTGGTGCATGTCTCCACCGAGAGCGTGGGCGGCCTTACCCCGGGCTATGTTCCCGGCACCCTCACGGAGCAGATGCTCTTCTTCGGGCAGCTCACGGACAACCAGTATGTCCACTCCAAGTTCCTGGCAGAGCGCTACATCCTGGAACACATGGTGGCCGGAACGCTCAAGGCCAAAATCATGCGCGCCGGCAACCTGTCGCCCCGTGCCTCTGACGGTGAATTCCAGGTGAACCTGAACGCCAACGCCTCCATGGGCCGCCTCAAGGCCTTCAAGATGCTGGGCGCCTGCCCGTTCCAGCTGTTGGAAGGACAGATGGAGTTCTCGCCCATCGACCAGTCGGCCCATGCCATGGTCATGCTGGCCCGCACCCCGCTGGAGAACTGCGTGTTCAACGTGTCCAACAACCACCTCATCCCCATGGACGACATTCTGATGCGCCTGGAGAAGATAGACGGGAAACCGCTGGAATACGTGGAATCCTCCGAATTTGCACGCCGCGTGGAGCAGGCCAACGCAGACCCCGCCAAAACGCGCATCATGGCGCCGCTGGTGGCCTATCAGCAGTCCGCCGCGGAAGCGGAGGGCGTAGAAACCATTCCTTCCACCGCCTACACCATGCAGGTGCTGCACCGCATGGGCTTCCGCTGGGACCACACCTCCAGCGACTACCTGGACCTCATCTTTGAAATGCTCCGAACCCTGCAATATTTTGGATAAACCGCCATGACTTCACCCCTCTCCCAAGCGCAACTGAGCATGTTCCTCTCCAGCCAGGGACTGGACGCCCAATCCGGCAACTACCAGCAGGCCCTGCTGTTCAAACTGCCTCCTTCCATAGACCTCCAACGGTTAAAAAAGGCCCTGGAGGCCTTTGTGGCCGCCCATCCCTACATCCTCTCCCGCGTGAAAGAAGTGGACGGGGTCCCGTGTATGGAACAGCGGGAGGAAACATGGACGGCAGAGATTAAGGAAATAGACAGTATCGATCAGGTAAGGGGAAGCTTTGCGCAGCCCATGGACCTGCACAAAGACCGCCTCTTCCGCCTGGAGCTCTATAAAGCGCCGGATGCCGCCTACTTCTACGCAGACTTTCACCACATCATCGCAGACGGCGCCTGCATCCCCATTATGCTGCAGGATTTGCAGGCCGCCTACGAGGGTCTGGAGGTCCCGGCAGAGAAGATAAGCGGGGCCGATATTGCCCGTCAGGAGCAGGCGCAGCGGGAGAGTGAGGCCTTCGAGGAGGCCAAGCAGTGGTTCGCACAGGAGTTTGGCCCGACTACGGAGACCGAAAGCCGGATTGTACCGGATGTCTTTGGCGCCAAGCCGTCGGCCTATAAGTCGCTGCTGGTGGAACTGCCGCTGGACAGCGCCGCCATGCACGAGGTCCTGGAGCGCTACCGTTATGCGGACAGCATCCTTTTCACCGCCCTCTTCGGCCTTACGCTGGCCTCCTGGAATGCCGACAACGCCGCCAGCTTCTCCACCATCTGGAACGGCCGCAAGGGCGTGGCGGCAAGAACAGCCTTCACCATGTGCGTGCACACCCTGCCCGCCTTTGTGAACGCCACCCCGGATACGCCGGTGAGCGAGGTCCTGGACCGGATGAAGGCACAGACCATGGGCCTGAGGGCCCGTCCGTTCTTTTCCATGGCGGACTGCGGCACCTACCTGGGCCTGGGCCCGGGCATCAACTTCGGATTCCAGGGCCAGTTTGTGGTAGAAGTCCCTTCGCTGGTTCTCGCGGGAGAACGTGTCCTGGGAGAAGACCTCCGCACCAATCCGCCGGGCCTGAACCTCGCCGTGGAGCTCTTTACGCCCACCGACCGCCCCTACATGATGCGCTTCTGGTATCGGCCCAGCATGTACACGGAGGGCATCCTGCGGAACTTTGCCCAGAGCATGGCCGCCGCGGTGCTTTCCTTAAAGAAGGCCGACACCGTAGGGCAACTGGACTTTGCCACGCCGGAAGAAATCAAGCTTCTGGACAGCTTCAATCCTGGAAAAACGGTGGGAGACGCGGACAAGACGGTGGTGGATTTCTGGCGGGAACGCGTACAAGAAGCGCCGGAGCAGCTGGCCCTCGTGTGCAAGGATAAGAAACTGACCTACAGAGAAATAGACCTTCTTTCGGACAAACTGGCCGCCTATATTGAAAAAACCGTCAAGCCCGGCCATGTGGTGTCCATTATCCTGGGCCGGAGCGAATACACGGCGGTGGCTCCGCTGGGCGTTATCAAGGCCGGTTGCGCCTACCAGCCGCTGGATCCGTCCTACCCCAAGGAACGCCTTCAGTTCATGGTAAAAGACGCCTCCAGCGCCCTCCTCATTGCCGATGAAGGCCTGGCAGAACTAGTGGAGGGCTTTGAGGGTCCGGTGCTGGCAACGAAGGACATTCCCGGCCTGCCAGAGGGCAAGCCCGAGAGCCATCCCAAGCCGGAAGACCTCTTTGTGCTCCTGTACACCAGCGGCACCACCGGCACGCCCAAGGGCTGCATGCTCAACCACCGCAACGTGAGCCTCTTTGCCCAGCGCCATGCCTGGCGGACGGGCATATCGGCCCAAAGCAAACTCACCGCCTATTCCAGCTTTGGCTTCGATGCCTTTGTGGGAGACCTATATGGCGCGCTGGTTGCCGGAGCCACCCTATACCTCATTCCCGAGGAAATAAGGCTGGACCTCCAGGCGCTGCACCAGTATTTTGAGGAGAACGGCATTACCCACAGCTTTATGACCACCCAGGTGGCCACTCAGTTTGCCATCAACTACCCCAGTTGCAAGGGCCTGCAGGTGCTGTATACCGGCGGCGAAAAGTTGAGCGCCCTGCCGCTGCCCGGCTACAGGCTGTTCAACTGCTACGGCCCCTCCGAGAGTCTCTGCTACGTGGTGGCCAAGGAAGTGCAAAAGCAGGAAGAAAACATCCCCATCGGCGTTCCGCTGCCCGGCATCCATTGCTATGTGGTAAATAAGGCTGGAAGGCGCGTGCCCGTAGGGGCCGCCGGAGAGCTGCTGGAGGCCGGTCTGCAAGTGGGCGACGGCTATCTGGGCCGTCCGGACAAAACCGCAGAATCCTTTGCCGACAACCCGTACGAGCAAGACCCCGCCTACAAGCGCCTGTACCGCACCGGAGACATTGTGCGCTACCGCCCCGACGGAGACATCGAATATATCGGCCGAAAAGATGCCCAGGTGAAAATCCGCGGCTTCCGCATCGAACTCAAGGAGGTGGAAGCCGTCATCCGTGACTTCCCGGACATCAAGGACGTGACCGTACAGGCCTTTGACCAGGAAGGCGGCGGCAAGTTCCTGGCCGCGTATGTGGTAAGCGACCGGGAGGTGGACACCAGCGCCCTCAACGCCTTTATCCTGGAGCGCAAGCCGCCTTATATGGTGCCTGCCGTTACCATGCAAATCGACGCCATTCCGCTCAATGTAAACCAGAAGGTGGACGTAAAGGCCCTGCCCAAGCCGCAGGCCAAAAAGGCCCAGGACCAGGCCGCCGCGCCGCTCAATCTCCTGGAAGAAGAACTGGTGGCCCTCCTCAAGGAAACCACCGGCATAGAAGGCGCCGCGCTCACGGAACCCCTCATGCTCTACGGCCTCAGCTCCCTGAGCGGCCTGCGCCTGGCCACCGAACTGTTCAAGCGCTACGGCATTCAGGCCGACATGAACAGCTTTGCCAAAACAGCCACCCTGCAAAGCATTGAGAACGAGATTCTGAAAAGCTGGATGGCCGGGGATGCCTCCTCGCACGCCGGCAACTCCTCCTGTCATTCTGAGCGAAGCGAAGAATCTCTCCACCCCCAGCCCCTCACCAACCAGCAGGCCGGCGTGTTCCTGGACTGCATGAAAGCCCCGCAGGAGACCCTCTACAATATTCCCATGCTGTGGACTTTCCCCGGGGAAGTATCGGCCCAGGCCCTGCTGGAGGCGGTCCGGAAGGTACTGGCAGCGCATCCGGCCCTGCAATCCTGCTTTAACCAGGTAGACGGACAGGTGTGCCAGGTTCCCACGGATATTCCCGTCCCCGTATCCATCCGGGAGGGGGAACTGGAAAGCCTCAAGGAGAACTTCATCCTTCCTTTCGACCTTGGCAAAGGGCCGCTGGGAAAGGTGGTGATTGTACCCGGAAAAGACAAGACTTATCTCCTGAGCGACTTCCACCACCTGGTGTTTGACGGCCGCAGTTATGACCTCTTTATCCAGGAAGTGTGCGCTGCGCTGGAAGGAAAGGACCCTGCCCCTGAGGCCTATACCTACTTCCAGTACGCCGCCTGGCAGAAAGCGGCGGAGGGGAGCGAGGCCTATGCCCGGGCCCGGGACTTCTTTGCCCGGCAACTGGACGGTCTGGAGAGCCCTTCCACCATCATTCCGGACCTGGAGCACAGCGACCAGCCCGGCCGCGAGGTGTTCCTCCAAAAGTTTGTCAAGGCCGACATCCATCCGCTCTGCAAGAAACTGGGCATCTCGCCCGCCAGCTTCTATCTGGGCGCCGCCTACCTCACCCTGAGTGCCTACAATGCCAACAAGAAAGTGTATATCTGCACCATCAGCAACGGCCGCGGCAACCTCAGGACGGCCGACAGCTTTGGCATGTTCGTGAACACCCTGGCCCTCGCCGGAGACTGCTCTATTGAGAGCACAGAAGCCTTCCTGAAGCAGTGCGACGAGAACTTCCAGGCCACCCTGCAGCACCAGGATTATCCTTTTGCCAAGGTGGCGGCGGAGTTCGGCTTCCAGCCGCAGGTCATGCTGGCCTACCAGGTGGGCGTGCTGGCAGAGTACCGGGTAAACGGACAAGCGGTGAGCGGAGAAAATATGGACGCCGGGGCGCCCAAGTTCCCGCTGAGCATCTATATCGACGGCAGCGAGGGCCAGGAGGCCATCGTCCTGGGCTACGACAACAGCAAATACAGCGAGGCCCTTATGGAGGCCTTTGCAGACGCAATGGAATGCGTGGTCCGGGGCCTGCTCGCGCACGAAAAGCTCAACCAGGTGCCCTTCGTGGACGGAGAGCGCCTGAAAGAGCTGGAAAGTTTCAACCACTATAGCCTGGAGGTGGACGAGAGCCAAACCATCGTCAGCCTCTTCCGCAGGCAGGCGCAAAAGACGCCCGATGCGCCGGCGGTTTGCTATCTGGACTACACCTGCACCTATGCGCAGGCCAACGCCCTCACGGACCGCATCGCCGCCGCCGTGGCCGCCAGGGGACTGAAGACGGAAGACGTGGTGTCCGTGCTTATCGGCCGCAACCAGTGGATGGCCCTGGCCTCCCTGGGCATCCTCAAGGCCGGCTGCGCCTATCAGCCGCTGGACCCGTCCTACCCGCAGGAGCGCCTCAATTTTATGGTCAAGGACGCATCGGCCAAGCTGCTCATTGCCGATAAAGAGTTCCTGCCGCTGCTCAATGAGTACACGGGGCCCGTGCTCACTACCGACGAGCTGGAGTCCCTTCCGGAAGGCCCCGTTCCCGCGGGTCCCGGGCCGGAAAACCTCTTTATCCTGCTGTACACTTCCGGCTCCACCGGCGTGCCCAAGGGCGTGATGCTGGAGCACCACAACCTGGTGAACTTCTGCGCCTGGTACCAGCGGTACTTTGACCTCAATGAGACCAGCCGGGCATCGGCCTATGCCAGCTACGGCTTCGACGCGTGCATGATGGACATGTATCCCGTGCTCACCGCCGGCGGCTGCCTGCACATTATCCCGGAGGAAACCCGCCACGACATGAGCCAGCTGGATGCCTTTATCACGGATAACGGCATCACCCACAGCTTCATGACCACGCAGGTGGGTGTGATGTACGCCAAGAACTTCCCGGACAACAAGTCCCTCAAGCACCTCTCCGTGGGCGGCGAAAAGCTGGTTTCCATGGATCCTCCTTCCTATGGCTTCCACAACGGCTACGGCCCCACCGAGTGCACCATCTTCTCCACCATCTTCGACGTGAAGAAGCGCGAGGCCAACATTCCTATCGGCCACGCCCTGGACAACACCAGCATGTATGTGATGGACGGCGACTTCCGTCGCGTGCCGGTGGGCGCCGCCGGAGAACTGCTCATTGCCGGAAACCCTTGCGTGGGCAGGGGGTATCTTAATCGGCCTGAAAAGACGGCGGAGGTCTTTATCGACAATCCTTTCCACAAAGGTATGCGGGCCTACCGGAGCGGCGACATTGTGCGCTGGAGAACCGACGGCAACATCGAATTTGTGGGCCGTCAGGACGGTCAGGTGAAGATCCGCGGTTTCCGTATCGAGCTCAAGGAGGTGGAGGAAGTGCTGCGGGAATGCCCGGGCGTCAAGGATATCACGGTGCAGGCCTTCGACAACCCTTCCGGCGGCAAATTTATCGCTGCTTACGTGGTGTCTGACGGCACTTTTGACATCCCGGCCGCCAAGGCTTTCATCCAGGAGCGCAAGCCGCCGTACATGGTGCCGGCCTCCTTTGTCCAGCTGGACCGGATTCCGCTCAACGTGAACCAGAAGGTGGACCGCAAGGCCCTGCCCAAACCCACACCCGATGCCGGAGGGGAATATGTGGCCCCCGCTACGGAGCTGGAAAAGAACCTGTGCGAGATTTTCGCCGAGGTCCTGGGCATGGAAAAGGTGGGTGCAACGGACAATTTCTTCGACCTGGGCGGGTCTTCGCTCATGGTAACCAACGTGATGGTATGCGCAGAAAAACGCGGCCTCAAGTTTGCCTATGCCGATGTCTTTGCCCATCCTACCGCCCGCGAACTGGGCGCCTTCCTGGGTGGGGGAGCCCCGGCGGCGCCCAAGGAAGACAGCGAGATTAGCGAGTACGACTATACTGCTATCGACAAGTTGCTTGCCGGCAATACGCTGGAAGCCTTCCTGGGCGGGCAGCGGCAAAGCCTGGAAGGGCAGATTCTGCTGACGGGCGCCACCGGCTTCCTGGGCATCCACATGCTGCGGGAACTGATCGAAAATACGGCCGATGACACCGTCATCTGGTGCCTACTCCGGCCCAAGGGAACCCTCTCGGCGGAGCGCCGCCTGAAAGAGATGCTGGTGTACTACTTTGAGAAAGATTATCGGCCGCTCTTTGGCAAGCGCATCCGCGTAGTGAACGGAGACATCACCCAGCCGGCCGTGTTCGATTCCCTCAAAGCTTCCGGCATCCCCTGGAGCGTGGTGGTGAACTGCGCCGCCAATGTGAAGCACTTCTCCAAAGGAACGGATATTGAGGATATTAACTACGGCGGAGCCAAGAACCTCTGCGCCTTTTGCGAGGCCACGGCCGCCCGTCTGGTGCATGTCTCTACGGAAAGCGTGTCCGGTACCAGCCCGGGCAGCAGGCCCAAGCAGCTCACGGAACAGCAGCTGTACTTTGGCCAGCAGGCCGCCAACCAGTACATCCACTCCAAATTTATGGCAGAAAGGTTCATTCTGGAGCGGATGGCCGCCGGAGCCCTCAATGCCAAAATCCTGCGCGCCGGCAACCTGTCGCCCCGCTCGGCGGACGGCGAGTTCCAGGTGAACTTCAATGCCAACTCGGCCATGGGTCGCCTGCGGGCCTACAAACTGCTGGGGGCCTGCCCATACTCCCTGCTGGATGCCAAGATGGAGTTCTCTCCGGTGGATGACAGTGCCCACGCCATGCTGCTCCTGGCCACCACACCGCGGGAAAACTGCGTCTTCAATGTGTCCAACAACCACCTGCTGCCCATGGAGGATATTGTGTCCCGGCTGCAGAAGATAGACGGCAAGCGGATGGATTACGTGGAATTCCCGGAATTCATGGCGCAGGTGCAGGCCCTGATGGCCCAGCCGGACAAGGCTCCGCTGCTGAGCAGCCTGGTAGCCTATGCCCAGTCACCCACCGAGCAGGAGACGGTGATCAACCAGCCCTCCGTGCACTTCACCATGCAAGTGCTCTACCGCCTGGGCTTCACCTGGGACCACACCTCCTCCGCCTACGTGGACATGATTTTTGAAATGCTCCGCACCCTGCAGTATTTTGGATAACTTCCCGCCTTGACTGGCCTGACTGGTTTGGCTGGTTTGACCGTCCTGCCCGGCCTGACTGGTTTGGCTGGTTTGACTGGCCTGACTGGTTTGGCTGGTTTGACCGTCCTGCCCGGCCTGACTGGCTTGACTGGCTTGGCTGGCTTGGCCGGCTTGACTGGCCTGACTGGCTTGCCGGGCCTGCCGGGCCTGCCTGGCCTGCCGGGGCAAGGTTTGCCCCTCCCAGGCCCCATTAAAGCACACCCACCCCCATCTGAGTGGCCTCCGGGGCTTCCCACTGTGCTTTAACCACCCTCACTGGCCCCCGTTAAAGCACACCCTCCCTCATCAGAGCACCCTCTGCGGCAGCAAGGTGTGCTTTAACCACCCTCCTGGCTCACGTTAAAGCACACCCACCCCCTCCAGACCGTCCTCAGAGCCATGCCCCTGTGCTTTAACCACCATCCCTGAACCCCATTAAAGCACCCCCATCCCCCTCTGAGTGGCCTCAGTGGCATCCTGCTGTGCTTTAACCACCCTCTCAGGTTCCCGTTAAAGCACACCTACCCCCTCTGAGTGGCCTCAGTGGCATCCCGCTGTGCTTTATTGCCCGGCAGTCCAGCTGTTGCCACGTTTTTGCCCCCAAATGCGCCCCTGGCGGACCTTTCGGACCGCCAGCGCTACGCTTAGGCCGGTTTTCGCGCCCGTGGCGGTCCTCCCTGACCGTTGCGGTTGCCCCGCTCGTGGCTGGTCCTGCCCACCCCACCTCCGAAGGTACTGTGACTGTGCACTCAGCGACTTCCGGAAGGAAAGCGGAACCCTCTTGGGCCCTTTAACGGTGCCCGAGAGGGTTTCCGCTAGCCGCCGAGCCGCGTATTGCGAGGCGGCGGTTCCGTGTACTGGTAACCGCCGCACCTGGTTGTGTGCGGCGGTGCATCTCTCCGTGACAGCTAACATCTTCTTCCACAATGATTTACATACTAATCCTCGTTCAAAATCCGAACGAGGAATGTATTATATTTTATTGATAATCAAAATCTTAGTTGCCACTCGCTCTGTGTGCAAATGTGGCGGATAAATTTTGTACAGGTTATAAAGGATAGTGCGGTAAGTGGCGCTGATCAGCGTAGTGTAGCGCAGGTCGGTGGGGTAAGGGGAGCAGGAGGGTACAGTGAACGGTGCAGGTCGGGGTAGTGTGGAGCGGGTCGGTACGATAAGTGGTGTAGGAGGGCGCAGTCAGCAGTATAGGCCAGAGGGGGATGCTACAGGTCTGTGAAGTAAGCGGCGCAGGAGGGTGGGGTCGGTGGCGCAGGTCGGTGGGGCAAGTGGTACAGGTCCGATTTAATGGTGGTGACCTGCTCCGCTAAAATGCCCAGATTGGCGATTCGTGGTGCCGGTCAGTAGGGTAAAAACAGACTTGTGCCGTTCACCTCACTGACCGGCACCATTGGGTACACTGACCTGTACCGAGGGGTACACTGACCTGTACCGAGGGGTACACCGAACTGCGCCACGCCCTTACCGACCAGCACCAGAGGTTGGCCGCCGCACAATACCAAGTGCGGCGGCTGGCAGAACACGGAACCACCGCCTCGCATAACTCGGCTCGGCGGTTAGCGGGAAAAATTTTCCGGGCTCCATTAAAGGGCCCAGAAAATTTCCCCGCTTTCCTTCCGGCAAGGAGAATAGGCTTGGCCTGGAATCCCAAGGCGAGATAATTTCCCCGCTTTCCTTCCGGCATGGAGACCAGGCTTGGCCGGGCATTGCTTTTTTTGTATCTTTGTGCTCGTATGAGCGAATTTAAAACTAACAAAGCGGTATTTGTGGGCGTCATCCTGGAAAAGGGCGGCGAACGCAAGGTGCAGGAATACCTGGACGAGCTCGCCTTCCTGGCGGAGACCGCCGGTGCCCTCCCGGACAAAATGTTTACCCAGCGGCTGGACCGCCCGGACAAGGCCACTTATATCGGCCCGGGAAAGCTGGAGGAAATCAAAGAATACTGCCAGGAGAACGAGATAGAGTACGTTATCTTTGACGATGAACTCACGGGCATGCAGCAGCGCAACATCGAGAAGGTGATTGCCTGCTCGGACGTGATAGACCGTACCAGCCTCATCCTGGAAATCTTTGCCCAGCGGGCCAAGACCTCCTATGCCAAAATGCAGGTGGAGCTGGCCCACTACAACTACATGCTTCCCCGCCTGGCGGGCATGTGGACGCACTTGGAGCGTCAGCGCGGCGGCATGGGTACCCGCGGCGGTATGGGTGAGACCCAGATTGAAATCGACCGCCGTATTGTGAAGCAGCGCATCTCCAAGCTCAAGGAGGACTTGAAGAAGGTGGACAAGCAGATGGCCACGCAAAGGAGCAACAGAGGCTCCCTGGTGCGTCTGGCCCTGGTGGGCTATACCAATGTGGGGAAAAGCACCCTCATGAACTTACTGGCCAAAAGTGACGTCTTTGCGGAGAACAAACTCTTCGCCACCCTGGACACCACTGTCCGGAAGGTGGTCATTGAGAACGTTCCGTTCCTCCTGAGCGACACCGTCGGCTTTATCCGCAAACTGCCCACCCAGCTGGTGGAGGCCTTCAAGAGCACCCTGGACGAGGTCCGCGAGGCCGATGTCCTGGTGCACGTGGTGGACATCTCGCACCCGGACTTCGAGGAGCAGATGCAGGTGGTGGAACAGACCCTTCGGGACATTAACGCCGCCAACAAGCCGGTGTACGTAGTGTTCAATAAGGTCGATGCCTACACCTATGAGCCCTACGACGAGTTTTCGCTCACGCCCAAACAGCCCATCAACCGCACGCTGGAGGAGCTCAAGACCAGCTGGATTGCCAGCGAAAAAACACCGTGCATCTTCATCAGCGCCCGCGAGAAAATCGGCATCGAGAAACTCCGGAACGACCTCTACAAGATTGTAGCGGAGATCCACGCCGGCCGCTACCCCTTCAACAATTTCCTGTGGTAAGGGCAAGGCTTCATCCGATCTGCTGTACCGGGGCCGATTGTATCATCCCCGTCGTGGCAGCTAATCGCTTGATTATTAGTAAGATGCCATATAATCATCGTTCAAAATCCGAACGAGGATTAGTACACAAATCCATGATTATCAGGCGATTAGCTGTCACAACGGGAGAGACCTTCGAAGGCGGAATAGTCTCCAAACAGGCGCTGATGGTCCAGGCCACGGACCTTAGAAGGCGGGGAGGACCGCCACGGGCGCGAAAACGGGGGAAAACGTAGCATTGGCGGGCCAGAAGGTCCGCTAGTGGCGCAATTAGGGGCCAAAACGTGGCAGCAGCGGGACCTACCGGGCATTAAAGCACAGCGGGATGCCACTGAGGGCACTCAGATGGGGGTGGGTGTGCTTTAACGGGGCCCGGGGAGAGCGGCAACCCAGAGCCCGGGGAGCATTAAAAGGCGTAGCCCAGGCCGATGGTGAAGCTGTTGCCCAGGGCAGGGGAGGCAGTGAGGTAGCTCACGTCCAGGTGAATGCCGATAAACTTCATACCCAGTCCCAGGGCCAGGTATGAAGGCACGGGCGCGGTGGCGGAGCCGTAGTGATACCCCGCGCGGGCAAAGAGCATGTCTTTCCAGGCGTACTGCACACCCCCGGCCACCGCAAAGCCACCGGCAAAGAAAATATCGGTATCGGCCTGCAAGGAAAGACCAAAATCAAAGGCGTATCCCACCCCCACCACGGCCGATGACGGCAGCGCATAACTCCCGCCTCCTGCCGCCTTCACGGGCGTTCCCAGCGAAGCCACACCGGCCGTAGCACGGAAGCCCGCCATGTTGAACAGGAGGAAGGCATCGGCCACAAACGCTTGATAGGCAACCTCTTTGGTGAGCCCTTGGCGCGCATATTTGGCTTTAACGCCAATGGACAGGTAATCCGTAAAGGCCACACCGGCCCCCAGCCCCACCACCAGATCCGAAGGCATAAAGAAACTGCCGTCTGTGAGAGCAAACTCCTCGCCCATCTGGTAGCCCACGGTAAGGCCCACACCCACGCGTTTTCCAATACGGATGCCGGAAAGCAAATTCAGATGATTGGCTTTAGCCACCGAAGGCGCCCAGCGCTGGTAAGACAACTGTACATCGCTCCCCGTGAAAGGAATGGCCGCCGGGTTATACAGAGAAGACAAAGCCTGCGTACCACCCACAGTGGCCGCATCCCGGTTCACCGGCAAAAACAGCATAGCCGTATTCTGGGCCGATAAGACAAAAGCCCAAAAAAGCAATAGCAAAAGGATTGTCCATTTTTTCATGTCACAAAGTTACGTCTTTTTTATTCCACTTCAAACCGACACAAGCGAGATGGTATATAAATCAATGATTAGTAACAACTTACACAATTGAACGGGACCCAAAACGGGCCCCGTTCATTACAACAAATTCTTGACTTACAATCACTTATATACCACGCGTCAGAAGGAATACCCCAGGCCGATAGCCAAAGTATTGCCCAGCGCCGGGGAGGCCGTGAGGTAGCTCACATCCAGGCGGAAGCCGTGGAACTTGCCACCGATGCCAATTCCCAGATGAGAAGGGATCACACAGTACTGCGTAGCGTAGCAGTAACCCACGCGCGCAAAGACCATGTCGTTCCAACAATACTGGGCGCCAATGGCGGCGGAGAAGTTCTTGGAGAAGTAATAGTCAAAATCGGCCATTACATCTATACGGTTTACCTGTGCGAAACCAATGCCCCAGTTGCCGGCCAGTTTGATGGACGTGGGCTGCGAGGCTGTCTTCCTGTTAGAAGCCGTGATATTGGTACCCAGGGTAGAGACACCGGCCGTGAAGCGCAGGTCCTTATTGACCGCATAAGCCAAAAAGATGTCCCCGCTGAAGCCGTTATAAGACAAGTCTGCAGAAAGCTTCTGTATGGCAAAACGGGCATTGACACCGATGCTGAAATGCCCGCCGATACCAAAACCGGCACCCAGGGCTATCACGTGCCCTTTAGGGCTGAACGAGCCGCTTACCTGTCCATTATAGTCCTGAACGTCGTAGGGAGCACCATTCTGCAGCGTATAGCCCAGGGAAATGCCCACCCGCTTGGAGAACTTATAAGCCACACCGGCCGCAATATTGGTGGATTTTGCCGACGAAGGAGCCCACAGCTGGAAAGCGGCGGAAGCATCCAGCTCACCCTGATAGAAGGGCAGTATGGAGGCATTGGAAAAGGCCGAATAGGCAGCGGTAGCATTGGATGCAGAACCTGCACCGGCAAGGGCGGCCGTGGCCGGATTCAGGTCAATTCTGGTGAAAGGAAGCGCATCCGTTCCCTGCGCCTGGGCAGAGACGGCAATAAAAGCCAGAGCAAAAACGGTTGATACAAATCTTTTCATAGCGCACTATTTTTTAATGACCGTTTTGTTATACTTTTTGTCACCATAGGTAAATACAACGGAATATTTACCCGGGGCACATTTGGCCATATCCACAACGGCGGGAGTGAAGGCACTGGAATTCTGTTTTCCGGTATATACCAACGCACCGGTAGCGCCATAGACGGAAATCACCGTCTCTTTCTCCTCTATACCCGTAGAGATATACAGATTATCCTCGACAGGCATCGGATACAGGGAAACCTCCACGGAAGCCTCACGGGAAATAACGCCAAAACTCATGCTGGCCGATTCCCCACGGGCATCCGTTGCCGTAACGGTAATTTTGGCTGCACCGTAGGCCAGGGCCGTAACAATCAGGTTTTCGCCGTCGTTCACAGCGTGGAATTTAGTTTTGTCGCTTATCTGCACATCCAGCGAAAGCGGCTCGCCGTCATCGTCCTTGAAAATACCCTCAATGGGGAAGGTCTTCTCTTTTCCTGGAGCGTCAAACTGCTGATTGCTGATAGGATTTACCACCACAGGCGGGTTGTTGGGCAAAAGGGTATAGGTAACGGAAACTGTTGCCGATAAACCATATTGATCCTTTACGGTGATGGTTCCCGTATAGGTTCCGCCGGGCGCCTGCGGGCCGTTCACCTGAATCATGAAACCACCGTTGACGATATCCGGCTGCAGGGAATCCGCCGCAGAGCCGGCTTTGTACGTCACCGTGACCTCGTGTCCATCCGGATCCCCAATGCTGAGCGGAATGCTCCAAACTTCGTAGTTCTTGTGGGGCGGAATGGGATCGAGCCCAATGGTCACGTAAGGCGGGTTGTTGACACCGGTCGTCACCTCCTTGATAGGAGCCAGGGCCGAATAGCCATTGTCGTAGGAATAGGCCGCCAAGGTAACATAGTACTTGGTTTCGAACTCCAGGCCGCTGATGGTACCCGTAACCTCATCCCCCACATTATACGTAGAGGTAAGCTTATTGGCACGGACAACATTGCTTCCGGGATGCGCCGGATCCATGGTTTCCAGTGCACTCTTTTCCTTACTGGCAAAGAGCATGGCTGCGTAAGATGCGGAGCCCTTACTGGTGGGCGTAACGTTCCAGGTCAGGTTCACATTGTTGGACTGGGAGCATGCACTATACTCCGTAATAGCCATGGGGCTGCCGGTATCGCCGTATAGAATGGCACCATAAGCATCCACCAGCGGGCCGATAGGGGTTCCGGAAGCAGAAATGAAGCCCTGCTTGGCACCATTCACCAGTTTGGTCCAAAGCATATCGGCCGTAAAGCCGGGACCACCGCAGTAGGAGACCACCAGGGCGGCAACACCGGACACGTGCGGACAAGCCATCGACGTGCCGCTCGCGTTGCCATATTTGTTACCCGGCTGCGTACTGTAGATACTGCTTCCAGGAGCACAGATATCCACCCAGTCTCCATAGTTGGAGAAGGAGGAACGATGGGCGGTACGGTCCATTGCGCCAACCGCAAGGATGCGCTCATAATTACCCGGCGCGCCATAGGGAATATTGTCATTACCGGCAGCAAAAATAACAATGCCGCCTTTCATCGGGGAATCTGCCTTCTGGTTACCGGAAGCGTCACAGCCGGCATACTTGATGAAGTAATCTACAGCCGCTTTGGTAGCAGCGTCGATACGCAAGCTCTTGGCACGTTCCAGTTCATCGGCGGAAATGTGGCCGTCTTCATTGATATCCACCACATAGCCCCAGCTATTCTGGGAGATGACGGCGCCATGGTTGGCCCCCCAACGGATAGCGTCTGCAGAAGAGCCATTGCGCTTGGTACCAAAGAACTGGCAGGACATAATTTTTACGCCCGGCTTGTTCGCCGCAAAGTTACCACCGGCAATACCGCTCACACCCTTTCCATTGTTGTTCACGGCGGCAATGGTTCCAGCCACGTGCGTACCATGGCTCATGGGCTCCACATTGTAGCTGCCATCGGCAAAGTTACGGCTGCCGTTGGAACCGCCCGGGATGCAGTTCCAGGCCAGGTCTTCGTGCTCCAGATCCACACCCTCGTCCACAACGGACACAATCACGTCGGGATTACCCGTGGTGTACTCTCTCCAGACCGGCAGACAGTTCACATCGGCACCCTGCGTGTTGCCATTGATAAAGCCCCACTGGGTATTCAGTCCTGGGTCATTGAAAATGGCGTCGTTCAGGAAAACCTGCGGCTGCGGCTCGGCGGAAATAATGCCGGGCAGGGAGGAAAGATCCATGCTGGCCTTGGTGACAGGCGCCTTGGCAGGGTCATACTCCACAAAGTAGAAGTCTCTCAGACCGGCAGCCCGTTCCCTTTCACGGAACTCCTCGGGGCACTCCTCCTCCGGAAATACCGGATACATGGCCGTGACGCCCATTTCACGCAAGGTCTCACGGACATCTACCGACTTCGTGGCAACTTCATCCGCAAAACGGACCAGGATGATACCGGGCTCATAACCGGCCTCTTCCGAAAGAGCGGTTTCTTCTTCCAGAACCGGCTCTTGCTGCGGTTCGCGCTGGCAAGCTATATTGGCAAGCAGTACCAGTGAGAGGAATAAGGATAATTGTTTTTTCATATTTATTTATTCAACTGTTCCTGAAGGAAAGGGAGGAGGAGCACCAGTGACTCCGGCTTGTTCCACTTGATTTTATTGGCTTTAAAGAAAGCTTTTGCCGCATTCTTGTCCACCACCTGCTGCACTTCCCGCTTGTTGGCGGGAATCAGCCGGCCACCGATATTCAGGTAAAGGCTTTCCTTTAAGGGAAGTACCTTACCGGTGTTTTTGCGGCTTTCTGCACTGTTGATGGTCATGTTCACCATGTTCACACCATCCAGCGTCTCCATGCCCAGTCCGGCCAGGGATGTATTGGTGCGGGAAGCCGTAGAGGAAGATACGCCATAACCGATATCCACTTTATTCAGTTCCTCTACATCCACGGACGTTCGTTTTAACACGGAACCGTCCTCGTTTTCCACCAGCACCTGATACATCTTGCCGCCGGCATTCACGAACACATCTCTATCCCCCACCAGGACCGTAAATACGTGCCCCATATCGGCCTGCATAATCTTGCCTTTTTCAATATAATGCAGCGAACCGTCGGCAATGCAGATATTGAGGGCGGAGTACTGAAACAGCGTCCCCTGGGTAGTACGGACATTGCCGGATTCAAAACGCTCGTACAGGTACGGCCAGGTATCCATGGGCTCGTAAGGCAAGGTGTCTTCCTGCTGTGCCTGCGCCACAAAAAGGCCGGATACCAGTAAAAAAAGTGAAAGGATAAATTTTTTCATATTTAGCGAGTAAAGCCAACTTCCCCATTTTGAGGAAGTTGGCATAAATGTTAACAGTAAGCTATGTACGGTTTACTGCTTGGTCCATGTGGTTGATACACCATTTTCGGCACCCAGGAAGTAACCACCATATTTAGGCCATACATAGTCATTGAGCCAGAGGATACCCTGTTCGCACTTGTACGTTCCATCTTCCTGTTTGGTGAAGACAATTGCCTCTGCATCTTCATCCACATAGTAACCGTTGTTGATGTAGCCAGAGACAAGCTTTACGATACCGCCATTGCTGGAGCCCATATCACCGCCTTCCTGTCCGCAAGGGAAGGAAATGGTGCTGTGGTCATCGGAAACAATACCGTAAACATCTACAATCGTGTAGCCATAACCCTTCATGTTCTGAGCAAAGCTGTTGATACCATCGCACCACACACGGGTTACATCGCCGTCGTAAGCCTTGAGGTTCATGACATAGTTAACCTCTGCATAAGACGTCTGGCTCTGTGCATCGTAAGCCTTTACATTCCATGCTCCGATAATGTCGGCCAGCGGGTGGTCGGCATCGGTGATGGTGACAGCAACCGTACGGCGTGAACCGAGCGTAAGACCGGAAGTGGCGTTGTCAATGTTAACTTCAAAATCAACGCTTCCGGGTTCCACATAGCCGGGAATACGGATCACCTCAAACTTAATGTGCTTTAAGGTATCGGCGGCGGAGAAGTTGATAACACCGGAAGCCGGTTCCAAAATTTTGAAATGCATGTTGTTCTTGGCGGTTCCGTCAACGCCGGAAACGGTTACGGAGAAATCTCCATGCTTGCCGATAGCGCGGATGGGCAGAGAGAACGATTCTGCATCTTCACGGATTGTCAGGGTGTTCTCACAGTTGAACGTGACAAAAGAGGATGTATCTCTGTATGCATCCTTGCGGTCGCAGGAGGCCAGAAGCAGAACAGCAACTGTTGCTAATGCAATATATACTTTTTTCATATTCTTACTCCTTATAATTATTCGGAAATCAAATCGTAGCCCTCGTTCTGCTTGAGGTTCGGGTTAATCTTGATCTCATACGTAGGAATGGGCAGGGTAAGGTGATAGTCACCGGCAGTCATCTCACGATTGGTGTAATAAGCACCCGTGTAAATGAGGTTGTTGCTAATAGCTGCCGTCTGACCATAACGGGCGGTGAAACCCGTATTCCAACGCTTGAGGCACCAGGCACGCTGACCTTCACCTACGGTCTCAATGAACCACTCCTTCTGGATAGCTTCAAAGGAAGGAAGGACGGTGAGCTCTGCGCCACGGGCCGTCTGTAAATCATTCAGCACCTTGATAGCATTAGAAGTTGAGCCATCCTGGAACAAAGCTTCTGCAGCAATCAGATACATTTCACTGAGGCGGAAAGGCTTGATAGCCTGCTGGCCCTGGGGAAGCGGATTGCTGGTGTAAGAAGTATTACCTTCGAACTTGGTGAACACCAATACTTCCGGGATAGAATAAGCGGAACCATTGGAGTAGATAGGATAAGAGTCGTCTCCTGAGGCCTTGAACCACCCTGCCAGACGAAGGTCTGCCGGGTCATAGGAATCAATGAGCTTACCGGAAGGCAGGAAGTACGGAGAATACACATTCTGGCTGTTTGCCGTGGTAAGACGCGTGTAGTTGTTCAGACCGTTCGGGGCCTCGTTCAGGGAAGCGAACATCTGCATGATGGGCTCAGTACCTTCATCGTTGAGATACTCCTTCTTGAAAGCAGCAGCGCTGCTAGCAAGGGTATATTTCCCGGAACCAATAACATCCATGGCATAATCGGCGGCATTTTCATAATCCTTCACGTCCAGATAGTAACGGGCGTAGAGGGCATTGACGGCGTCGATGGTAGGCTTCTGGGCACGGACTTCACCTTCAATTTTAGCCAGCAGCACAGCAGCGCTGTCCAGGTCTGCCTTAATCTGCTTGTACACGTTTTCCTGTGTGTCACGGGCGGGACGGGCATTCTGGTCATACACCAGCACCAGGGGAACGGAAAGGTCCGTCGCAGCCGTACCGGCGTCGTAGGCCTTACCGAACGTGCGGGCCAGGAACAAATAGGCGTAGGCACGATAGAAGAAAGCATAGCCCTTGAAGGTTTGTGCACTCTCCTTGAGACCGGCGTCGCGGATGCTGTTGGCGGCAGCGATGGCCTGGTTGAACTTACTGATAGCTACATAGTAACCACCCCATACATCCTCTACATCCTGGTCGCTGGCGGTGAAGTCGGCGTCCGTACGGTGGATGGGACCAAAGTTGTTACCAAAGTCAACGGTGGCGTTGAAACCATCCGTCATAATGTCAGACACATAGTAGTATGTGCTCTGGTGAATGCTGCGGAAATAAGCGTGAATACCCTGCTCGAAGGAAGTGAGGTCACTGGCTTTCTGGATGGCGGGCTCGTTCTCGTCATATACGATGTCGCTGGTGGGAATCAGGTCCATGTTGCAGGAGAGCACCATGAACAGGGCAGCGGCAGAACCAAGCAGTCTGTATATTGTCTTTTTCATATCTTTCATTCTTTTAACCGTTCTTAGCAATTAGAAGGTGATTTCGAGACCACCCAGGAACTGCTTGGTGTTACCAGGAAGACCCAGCACAAGGTTGGAGTTAACTTCCGGATCGGCACCCATGAACTTGGTGGCGGTAAAGAGGTTACGTCCCGTAAAGGTGATCTTAACACCCTTGAGTACACCATTGGACCATGCCAGTGCCTTCTGAGGCAGGGAGTAGGAGACCAACAGGGTCTTCAGACGCAGGAAGGAAGCGGGTTCCAGCAGGTGCGTATCGAACTGCATGGTGTAACCCTTGCTCCAATCCGGATAACGGGCATACTTGTTCTCGGGCGTCCAGTAGTCGGTAACGGCGCGGGAAGCGTTGTATCCCAGGAACTGGTTAGGGTTGTTGTAGAAGAAGGCGTCGTTGTTGATCAGGTACTTGCCCAGCACATAGGTGAAGTCGGCCTGTACATAGAAGCCCTTCCAGCTGCCGGAGAGGCCGAAACCACCGTTGACGGGGGCGTTGCGGACCTTGCCGGTGTTCTGGTTCAGCAGATTCTCATCGAACTCATCCGTGGTCTTGTCCATACGGGTGGTGTTCTTGTCAATCTTGCTGACGTCACCGGTTTCCTGATATTCCTCCCAACCGGTAGGAACATACCAGAGCTGCTTACCGGTTTCCGGGTCGATACCGGCAGAGATGGGATAGTAGAAGCTGATGGGCTTACCAACCACATAGGTGATACCGGTGTTGGCAATCTCCCACTCCTGACGACCGTCGAACAGTTCCGTAATGGTTTCCTTGTTGTAGTTGAAGGTAGCGTTGGCACGCAGGAAGTAGTCGCGGCCACGAAGGATATCCACACCCAGGGTGATGTCGATACCGCGGTTGGACAGACCACCCACGTTACGGGTAACACCATCAGGGAAGCCGGTAGTATAGGGCTGGGGAACATCCATCAGCATGTTGCTGGTGATTCTGTTATAGAACTCGAAGTCAAAGTCGAAGCGGTTGAAGATGCGGCCGCCCAAAGTAGCGGTGAACAAACCCTGCTGCTCCCACTTGAGGTCATAGTTGGAAGGAGAGGACACGGCCAGACCGGCAACACCATTGTACTCAGCCGTTTTACCGATGGTAGCATACTGGGTGTAGTCACCGATGGAGGCGTTACCCTGGGTACCATAGCTCACCTTCACATTGAGGTCATTGAGCCAGGACACATTCTTGAGGAATTCCTCGTTCTTGGCTTTCCACAGGAAGCCCACAGCCCAGAAGGGAGCCCAACGGTTGTGACGGCCGAAACGGGAAGAAGCATCGTAACGGAGGGTTCCATCCACGAAGTACTTTTCACGGTAATTGTAGTCTGCGTGACCGAAGAAGGAGAGGAAAGAGCTCTGCGTCTTGCTCTCGTCCATGTCGTAAGTGGCCTGGGTACCGTGATCCAGTTCCAGCATACGGTCATCCGTCTGGTTGGAAGAGTTGGCCCAGAAGTAGTCGTAGTTGTTCTTGATACCTTCGTGACCAACCAGTACGCTGAACTTGTGATCACTGATGGCGCGGCTGTACTCAATGGTGTTGGTAATGGTAGCCGTGTACTGGAAAGTGGAGCTCTTGCTGCGGCCGGGTGTTCTGGAGAATTCCGCGGCGAAGGAAGGAAGCAGGGCGTAGTTGAAGAGGGTCTCGGAACCGTCCACACCGGCACGGGAGACAATCTTCAGGTTCTTGACAGGCTCAATCTCCACGTAGGCGCTACCTACCAGACCGTAACGGTCCGTGGTACGCTTGGTGTTCTTGTCCTGGTACTTAGGATTGACAGCACCGGCATACACGGCGAACTCTTTCTCGTAAACGCTGCCCGTGACAGGGTCGATAGCAGGATACAGCGGGTTCAGGATCATGGACAGACCACCGGACAGGTAGTTGTTGCCACCAGCGTTGGCACCGTCACCCCAGTTTCCGTTGTTGTTACGGCGGTCATAGGAGAAGTTCACGTTCAAGCCAACCTTTAACCAGTTGGTCGGGTGGCCCTGGACGTTGCTGCGAACGGTATAACGGTCGTACCAGTTACCAATGGTGTTACCTCTCTGGTGGAACTGGGAAGCGGCAATCATGTAAGCTACGCGGCGTCCGCCACCTTCAATGGTGATATCGTTCTGGTACTGCGGGTTGTTGAACTGCTGATAGTACTCGTGCCATTTGGTATTGGCAGTATAACCATGGTCCGTATAAGTGGACTGAATCTGGTCATAGGTGTACAGACCGGCACGGATCCAGAAGTCTTTCAGTTCGTCACCGGACATCATGTTGTCGTACATGGTGAAGTCCGCCAGGGTGGAGATACCATACTGTCCACGATAGGTAACCGTGGCTTTCTCGTTATAGGAACCGGACTTGGTGGTCACGTACACAACACCGTTGGCTGCACGGGAACCGTAGATGGAGGTTGCCGATGCATCCTTCAGAACGGAGATGGACAGAATGTCGTTCGGGTTCATGGCCATGATGGTACGGCTGCTGGACGGAATACCGTCAATCACAAACAGCGGGGAAGTGCTGGAAGTGAGGGAACCTACGCCGTGCAGGGTCATGGACACGTTGTTATCACCGGCAACACCACCCGTGGTGAGCACGGACAGACCGGCCACCTGACCCTGGAGCATATCCAGAGCGGAAGCGGAAGGGGCGTTGGACAGGGATTCGGACTTCACGGTTTTCACGGAACCTACCAGGTTGGTAATTTTCTGGCCGGAACCATAACCGATAACCACCGTTTCTTCAATGAGTTCGCTGGAAATCTTCATGCGAACATTGATGGTGTTGCGGCCGTTGACGGGCTCGATAATATCTTCGTAACCTACACTGGTGAATACCAGCGTGGCGTTACTGGGAACAGTGATGGAATAAGTACCATCCGCATTGGTGATTGCACCGTTGGCTGTTCCCTGCACCATGATGGCGGCTCCGGGAAGCGGACCATTGTCGTCGGTCACCTTACCGGTCACTTTGACGTTCTGTGCAACGGCCGCAAAGGACACCAGCACAGTCATCAAGGACACTATCAAAAGCTTAATTCTTTTCATAAGCTGTATTCTCTAAATATTGACACTACTGTTAGAAATTAACCTTCATTGAGGTAAATAAGGGAGCTTCACCTCTCGTTTGCAACTTCTTTCCGGCTTTTTTGACGGAAGGCTTGCTCTGCGGATTGATGGACTTGACACTTGTTTCCTTCCAATTATTCACATCGAGAGCCGCAGTGGAAGAGGGTGCTTCCTCCTGTACAGGCACCAGGGTGTTAGGAAGGGACGTAGCTTCGCTGCTATAGCTGGTAGGAGAAGTCTTATCGCCGATGAAAGCGTACAATCTAAAGGCAGTGAAAACGCCGTAAGTGACAGAATTCGGCGCAAGCTGACCATTACCCTCATCATCGAGGGTAGCGGTGAATATAACTTCATCGTTGCCCCTGTAGAAAGTATTTCCGTTATAGACAAAGTTTGCAAATAAAGCAACCGTCATGATATTGTTGTCATCGTCGTCTGCTAACCCATAGACAGTTTGCTCGGAGACGGACAGTGCGCCGGTTGCGTTATCGAACTTGGCTTCAACCTCGAACGGAGTTCCTTCGATACCGGTAATAACGTAAGAAGCATTTACTTTCTTCTCAGCAATGGTGATGATATCTTTCTGGGTCCCACGTTCAATCTCCCAATTGCCAATCCAAGCAAGGAATTCGTCCGAAGGTTCAGGAAGCGTACTTGTCCAGGTGGCAGGGAGCGGAACTTTAAGGGCACTGGATACCGGGTAAATGTTGTCGGAACTTCTAGCAAATACCTCGAGCTGAACAATGATTTCATCGTATTCGGTCCCGCTGTAAACAGCCTTATACTCGTGACCCACAATGGAAATTGATTTTCCATCCTCTGCCAGGGTTGCAATAGCCAGCGTGTTGGTGCCATCCTGAGAGCCGGACTCCACATAGTTATCCTGATCCCTGCCATACAGATAATAGGTATAAGTATTATCCTTATCGATAGCCTGACCATAGAACGACATGGTTCCGTCGGCCGCATTGAAACGGGTAATAACAGGAACGTCACCATAGATACCGGTTACAGAATAGGTGGCGTTGGTCTTGTCTTTGGCAATGACCATCTTGTCACCCGCCTCCGTGTACCAAGTACCAATCCAGGCCTGATAAGCTTCTAACGGTTCTGCAACATCCTTGGTCAAGGTGCAAGGGAATTCAATGATTTCACTAGAACGAGAACCCTTACCGGCATTAGGACCGTCTACAAATATAAAGGAATAACAGAAACCGACAACAGGAGTGGGATCCATGCTGAAAGCGCTCAAGTCGCAAACGCCGGGAACAGTGGCAATATTGCCTTCCTCATTCATGGCACCCACAAAAATAGTTGTAGGGTCATCAGAGTTGAACGGATAGTAGCCGTACTGAGATCCACCAATGGAGAAGATAGCAGAGAGCGTCTTCATGCCGGTACCATAGCTGCCATACGTGAAAGTACTCAGATTCTGCTCACTCAAAGAAATACCGCCGGTGGCCATATCAAAGTTCAGGACCACAGGTTCGAACTTGGTAGTACCATCCGGAACAATCCCTACAGCAGGAATGCCGCTTAATTCAAAAGACACGCCTTTTTGCTTTTCTGCAATGACAAGTTTCTGGTTTTCATCACCGTTTACATACCACTCACCAATATAGGATTCATAAACGGAGAAATCCAGATTCTCAACTTCCAGTTCAAAGGTGGTATAAGACAGCGTAGGCTCATTGTTCTCGTCCAACTCATAGGCATATACATAGTAAGTGCCTTCTTCGGAAATGGCAAGAGTAGCGGTAGCCTCTTCTTCTACGGGTTTAACCCCCGAATCCAGGTCGCTGTTGGCAATAAGCTTAATGTCTTCCGCTGTAATCTCAGACTCCGTAAAACCATAGATGAACTTTCCGGGGAAGCCGGAGAACTTCACGGTTGTGGGTTCCGAAACAGGATTAGGGTAGGAAATAACACCTTCGCTGTCCTCTACGAAATCGCCGGTGGTGTTAATTTCAACGAACACGGGCTCATTGTAGGTTGCACCGTTCGAAAGCAGACCGGAGACAATGTAACGATATGCCTTACCACCTTGACGAAGGTCCTCTTCCGTAACGGTTGTCGTACCGGAAGAAAGCATGTGGCGGGTTACATTGACGCCTTTGAGCGCTGCGGCTACAAGGTCGCTCGCCTTGGACTCCATATCTTCTGTCAGGAATCCGAAATACGTGGCACCGGTAGCACCGGTAGAGGTAATCGTAAATGTGGCCTTGGTGTTTTCAACGGAAGTTGCCTCCACTTTGAAGGTAGCCTCGTCAAAACCGTGACCGTTACCCTCGATTGCCTCATTCTTTGCACATGCCGCTACCATGGCCAGCATGACAATTGCCGAGAGATAGATACCGATTTTTTTCATAAGCATGAAAAAATTAGTTAAACATTAATATTGATACATTTAATAGTTTGCGCAAGCAATACACTACTATATGTCCGTATACAATAACGGATAATCGGCTGCAAAGATTGGAAAACAATTTCAATTTTGCAAATCCGGATAAAGCGCATTATACGCGATATGTTAAGTCTTTATAGGGTTAAAAATCTATTTTTATTAAAATTTAGGGCAATATAGTGATAATTTATGAGAAAATTATAATCTATTCTGATAATTTAAAACTTTGAAAAAATTTTAATAATTTTTATTAATTGGCTTTTTCGCTCACATTCAATCTCTTGTACCCATTAAAAAACCTGTAACCGACCCTGCATATATAAAGAGCGGGGTCTGTCTGGACCCCGCTCCTTGTAACTAACACTATTCTATAAAACTAGCGACTGCCACCGGCCCACCAGACAGGGTCCGTAAATACGTAAGAGCCTGCATTGGTATAAAGCTTGGTAATGTTGGGGTTAGCCACTACATCATCCTGGCCGTAAGGAGCACGGAGGGGAAAATTACCAGGGTTTTCCAGTGCATAGACATCGTTCTCCTCTCCTTTGAGACGACGGATGTCGGCGTAAGTTTCAACCGTTTCACCGTTGGCGCCCCACATGCCGATATATTTTTGCAGCATGGTTTCCGCCAGCGGATTGGCATCGAACATATCCTCAACAATGACGTCGAAATAGTTGTTGGCAACTGCAGCGGTCATGGCGTTGTCATCGGCCGGTTCCAAACCACCGTACGCGTTGATGGAAGGAGCGTTCATCGCTGCCTGTACATTGATTTCGAAATTCTCAAAGGCAGCGGCGATAGCACCTTTCAACACAGCTTTGGCGTCGGCATATTCGCCCAGCCGGCACAGCGCTTCAGCCTTGAGGAACTGCAGCTCGTGATAGCTCAGGTAGTGAATCGGGGCAACCTCCGCAAAGGTAAAGATGTCATAGGTGTACTCATACTGGCTTTCCACCGGATCTCCGGTCGGGGCCAGATAGTCCTCCACATCATCGGAGGACAAATACTCCCAGCTCTTTGAATGCCAATATGCTCTGTCGGCACGCGGGTCCATACGCTCCTTCAGCTTGTTGAACATGCTGGTGCTGGAGGAGATGCCGTCACGGCTCCACTGGAAGTCAAACATCGGATTCTGGTTGCCGTTGTCATAGGCCATGGAAGCCTGGTCCGCTGCAGAGGCGAAGGAGTTATCTACATAATCGATAACTGCCCGATAATCTGCTTCCTGATCAGTGGAACGGTTGATAAGACGCATGGTATAGCGCGCCAGAAGACCGTTGGCAAACTTGATCCACTTGCTGACATTACCACCATAGATAAGGTCATAATTGCCAAGGGTGTTGCTGCCGGCATTAAAGTCCACGACAGCCGTTTCCAACAGCTCAAAGATGGAATCGTAGATGCTTTCCTGGGTATCGGCTTCCGGATAAGGATACTTATTAACATCACCTACCTGCGTGTAGGGCGTATCACCGTACACATCGGTAGCAATGGCCAGGTTGTAGGCGAGCATGACCTCGCCGACGCCACGGATAAAGGCGTCGCCTGCATCTTTACCGCTGGCATCATCGGCACATTTTGCGATGATGATTTTGGCATTGCGGATGTTCTCGTAAATAGTGCCCCAGGTATTGTTGAACGTGGAGGCAAGACGAACCTCGGCATCCCGTTTTTCGGCCTTGTACAGCTGGTTATGCGTACCGGCCCAATATTCTACGTAAGAGCCGAAATAGGTATTGAAGTCACCGCCTACAATATTCTGCGAAGTGCGGAGTTCCAAATCGGGAACAATGAACTTGGCGTTGACGTCGTAGGCAACGCTCAAATCCTTATTGATTTCATCCATCTTGTTCTCCGAGCAGGCGGCAACTGCTAAAGCTGCAACGGAGAGGACGAAGAGTTGATATACTTTTTTCATAAATTAGCCCTCCTTAAAAGTTGTATTTGAGACCGGCACCAAAGCTCGAGGAGCCAGGCAGAGAGAATCTTTCGAAACCACCGGCCATGTTGTTGTTACCCTGGGAAGCTTCCGGATCGAAGCCGCGGATAGCCGTCCACAGGAGAATGTTACGACCGAAGGCGCTAAGGGTGAGGGTTCCCCACTTTGCTTTGACGATAGGATAGCTGATGGAAACCTCACGGAGTTTCAGATAAGAAGCATCCCGTACAAAGTACTTCGAGATGTAGTTCAGGGTACTCAGATAGTCCTGGGCATATTCACCGCTGATCATGATATCATTGGGAGCATACTGCGCATTGCCTTCACCGTCGTAACCGACAATCTTCACGGAAGGTTCATAGTCAAACATGAACTGGTCCTTCTCACGCAGCTCCTGCGAATAGAGAGCGGTACCATAGTATTCCATCATGGCAGCGGAACCTGCATACATCTTGCCACCCTTCTTCCAGTCAAACACCGCATTGATACGGAGGCCTTTCCACTGGAACCCGGTGCCGAAACCAAGCTGGAAATCAGGAGAAACGGCGCCCAGGACGGCATTGTCACCGGCGATAGGGAAACCGTCATCGTCAACAATCACCTTTCCTTCTTCGTTGCGGAGATAATCGACACCATAGATAACAGGATACTTGTCGCCGATACCGGCACGCACCTGAGGCTCTACGAAACCGCCCAGCATGATGCTGGTCACGCCTTCTGCAAGCTCATCCACATAGTTGTCAATTTTGGTGAAGTTCACGTTGATATCCCAAAGGAAATCCTTGGTCTGCACGGGAATGAATCCCAAGCTAAGTTCGTGCGCGTTGGTGTGGACCCGGCCGGCATTGGTCATCTTCTGGGAATAACCGGTGGAAGAAGCCATGGGAACGGCAAAAATCTGATCCTTCACGTTCTGACGGGAGAAGGTATAGTTGAGAGTGATACGGCCGTTGAGGAAGCCCATATCGATACCGGCTTCATAGGAACGGGTATTCTGGGGACGCAGGGTCGGATCGTACAGGAGAGCATAAGGCGTATAAGCCACTACGCCGTTGGTAGGATACATGGCCGGGGTACCGGAAGAGAAGCCGCCACCGAACGAAGGCGTGCTGTAATAGGAATCGTGATAGGTTCCGGCCTGGCCAACCTCAGCGTAGGATGCACGGATCTTACCATAAGTGAGAACCGGGTTCTTCAGTGCTTCCAGTTCCGTAAAGATGAAACCGGCCGACACGGAAGGATAGGTAAAGGTACGGTTGCCGTGAGGCATGGAGGATACATAGTCCGAACGGAAAGTAGCATTGAGGAACAACATGCTCTTGTAGTCCACGGCAATTTCTCCGAAGGTACCAAAGGTCAGGCGTTTTCCATAGGATTCATAGGAACTGTAGGAAGCCACATTGTTCAGGCTGTTCCAACCGGCAAAGTTGAAGTGGTTGCCATAGGCATACAGGTACTTCTCCCGGTCGTAAACGATTTCATTACCCAGCATGGCGGACAGGTTCCAGTTATCGCTGATATTCCAGGTATAATTGGCCGTGAGCAGCGAGTTGATGGTGTTTTCCGAAAGGGTACGCTCGGTGATTTCACCGTCTGTGCCCTTACTGCCATAACCGAAAATATCCTGGTAGGAAGTGGTGTAAACGTCGGTACCCAGCTGATATTTGACATTCAGGGTGTGGGCCGCTGCCAACTTGGTATTGAAGTTCAGGTAGGCATTTCCGAAGAAACGCTGTGACTTCTCCTTGAAGAAGTTGTTCTGCGTTGCCCACCTGGGGTTGTTGAAAGTAAGGTTACGGAAACTTACCTGCGTGTAAGGGTCATCGGGAACGTGGTAGGGGATTCCGGCAAGGTCATAGTCTGCAGGCACGTGATAAAGGGCGGCGGTGATACCGTCGTTGGCACCGGTCTGCTTGTTCATGTCGGACTGGACGTAGTTTACGTTGAATCCGATGGTGAAATACTTGCTCAGTTTGGCATCCGCGCCAAAACGGGCATTGTAACGGTTCATGTAGGTATTCTCAATGATACCGGTACTGTTGGTGTTGCCCAGGGAGAAAATAAAGTTACCGCTGCCAAAGTTGCGGGCCACGCTTATGTTGTTGCTGAACGTATGACCCGTCTTGAAGAAATTGCGGATATTGTCATATGTATTGGGCGTTGTCCAGGGATCCAGACCGGCTTTCAGGCGCGCGCTCTGATAATATTGGCCCTGATGCATTCCATCGGCCTGGGTAAAAGTATTATCCGTATTACCGCCATATTGGGGATCGTTGGGAAGTTCGCTGACGAGCGGTCCCCAGGACAGGGAAGTGGTGGGGTTATACGCACCTCCATTACCCTGCGCATACTTCTTCTGAACCTCAGGATAGATATCCGGTGTATCAAAGGTAAAGTTGGTAGAGAAGGAGATGGAGGTCTTGCCTGCCTTTGCGGAAGAACCCTTCTTGGTGGTGATGATAATAACACCATTGGAGGCGCGCATACCATAAAGGGCCGATGCAGCCTGACCTTTCAGGACGTTGATGCTCTCAATGTCATTGGGATCAATGTCCAGGGCACGGCCGGCATAATCGGAACCGCTTACGGAGTCACCCGTGTCAATGTCCGGGGTGGAAGCCACAGGCATACCGTCAACCACATAGAGCGGCTGGTTGTTTCCGTCCAGGGAACGGGAACCACGGATGGTGATTTTGGAAGAAGCACCCGGCATACCGGAGGAAGAAGAAATTTCTACACCGGAGAGTTTACCCTGGAGGGCGCTGCTCAAGCTGGCGCTGGCCGCGTGGGTAAGATCCTCGGATTTTACATCTTGAACCGCATATCCCAGCGCTTTCTTTTCGCGGGAAATACCCATGGCGGTAACAACCACCTCTTCCAGGTATTCTGCATCCGGTTCCATTTTAATTGTCTGGCCGCTTACAGCATCTACCTCGATAGTTTTCATGCCCATAAAGGCAATCACCAGGCGGCTTGCAGCCGGAACATTCGAGAGTGAAAAGCCACCTTCCATGTCGGTCAGTTCGCCGATGGTGGTTCCTTTCACCAGAACATAAGCTCCCACGACGGGCTCCCCGTCTTGAGACACAACCTTACCTTTCACGGTGCTGTTCTGCGCAAAAGCGGCAGTGCACACAAGAACAAGGAAGGATGCGAGCAGAGTCTTAATTCCTTTCATGTGAATAGTTTTAAAGACGTTAAACAAAATATTGATACACTACGTTTTTTGTAATACACTACTTACCCCATAACGTAAAAAAATGGGTACACGGCTGCAAAGATTGAAAAACAATTTCAATTTTGCAAATACCAAATAATGCACTAAATCTGCGAGATAGTAAGTCTATATTAGTTTTTAAATTATTTTTTTATTTAATTTTACAAGATTATACTTATAAATTATTATTTTTTTACGTCTTATACTTAAATTTTTATATAAAAATTATTTTTCTTTTATTTGTAATAATTCCTTCATCTCTAACTTTTAATCACTTACACCTTATATAGAATCGTAACAAAAAAGTTGGGGCCATGCGGACATATTCATTTCTTTGCTCACACTCAATACCCTACCCTCTTCTCTCGTCCTTTTTTAAGGACAAGAATGTTCATTCAAATACCGGGACAAGGTATTGCGGTGTACATGCAATTCCTCCGCCAGGCTGCCAATGGTAACTCCCTGCGCCAATTGCTCGCGGATATAGGCCTCTTTCTGGTCAAACCGTTTCCGCTCCCGACTCTTCCCGAACGGACGACCTAATTTCATGCCTGCCGCCCGCTTGGCCGCCAGTGCCTCGCGCGTGCGTTGTGATATAAGGCTACGCTCAATTTCCGCAGCCAGGGAAAAGGCGAAGGCAATGATTTTGGCATTCAGCGAATCCGAAAGTTCGAAACAGTCCTTGATGGAATATATTTTTATCCCTTTTTGGGAGCAGGTATTAAGAATGCTCATCACCATCATCATGTTGCGTCCCAGGCGGGATAGTTCGGTGCAAATGAGGGTGTCGCCCTTCTTCATCCTTTTCAATAAGCCGTCTAGTGTCCTTTTTTTCAACGCCTTCGTTCCGGATGCTTTCTCCTGCACCCATTTGTCTATCACCCATTGCCGCCGGCTTACCCATTGCTCTATTTCGTAGCGCTGACCTTCATAGGACTGTAACTCTGTGCTCACTCGTATGTACGCGAAAATCATAGCATATTTTGTTTAGTTATACCAGCAAAATTTGTCCAAATCGGTTGAAACAGCAAAAAAAACATGTGAAACAACAGAACTTTTCAACCGATTGTAGGATTTGTGGAAAGCATGTTCTATGTTTGCAGAAACCGACATCCGGGCCCGGTTGTCATAAAATCCTTAGAATATGGAACAAAATGAATTGAAGATTGGCAGGTATGCCAATGTGTTGATGGATCGATGGTTCAAGCGAACGTTTGGCTGGGCCCCGGCCCGGCGGCTGATGCAACTCTTTCTGCAGGAAATGATTCCGGAGCGAACCATTACCCAAATAAGCTTTGGTCCGCAGGAGTACGTGAACCCTATTGAGCAGGGAAAGGACATACGGCTGGATGTGCACTGCACGGATGAGACAGGGGCGCATTTCATAGTAGAGATGCAGTTTGCAGAGCAAAAGACTTTCTATGAACGGGCGCTGTTCAACTCCACTTTTGTAATTCAGGAACAGGTGCAGACCGGAAGCACGGACTGGACGCTTCCGCAAATCTATTTTATCGGTGTGGTCAATTTTGCGCTGCATCAGGGGTCCGACAGGGTGCTATACCGATACAGACTAAAAGAACTCACTACGGGAGAGGACATGCCCATCCCGGTGGAATATATCTTCCTGGAGGTCCCCAATTGCCGGAAGGCGATGACCAGTGAGGCCTCGCTGCTGGATAACTTTTGCTATGCCTTGAAGAACATGCCGGAGATGGAGGAACGGCCCCAGGAGTTGAAGGGTGAAATCTTTGACCTGTTGTTTAATTCTGCGGAAATTAATAAATTTGCCCCGAAGGAACGCTCCGAATACATTAAGCAAATGATTACCATCAGAGACATCGTCAATCAAATGGCCACTGCGGAAGAAAAAGGCGAAGCCAGAGGCCTGGCAAAAGGACGAGCAGAAGGCGAAGCCAAAGCTATGCGGGAATTGGCCCAAAGCATGCTCGCAGATGGCCTGGATGCGCCATTTGTATCCAAGCACACCCATTTACCGCTGGAGGATGTACTTGCGCTTCAACAAAAAAGCTAAAACGTAGCCTGGAATACAGGAGACTGAATACCAGCGATATAACGGACGGGGTCTAAAACAGACTCCGTCCGTTGTGTTCGCCCAGCACGAACGTACTCTAACGGGTGCAAGTCCCCAAACCGCCCTGATAGTGGGAAGGTTACAGCCAAAGGCAAGGGTGTCCGCCGTGAGAC
>CAMZCW010000003.1 GCA_947305045.1 uncultured Bacteroidales bacterium
CGTAAAAATGCGATTCTTAGAGGCTTCGAAAAACGGATCCTTTTTCAGCGGCCTCAGGGAAAAATCGGACCTGCGCCATTGGGCTTACCGACCTGTTCCATCCATGCTACTGACCTGTTCCATCCATGCTACTGACCTGCGCCATCCATGCTACTGACCTGCGCCATCCATGCTACTGACCTGCGCCACAGACTTCCCGTATCGGTCCCAAACGCCGCAAGGGGAAGGGTGGCACCTTCGCTCAGCTGGCGGAAACGGGCCGGCGCCGGTCGCTTGACCGTCCAACTCGTCCTTTTACGGGCACTTCGGCCCGTAACGTCCTCAAACAATGTCCGTCATGCCCGTCTTCGTTCCCTCAGGCCTGATGACTGGCGTCATCGGCCTTCCGTCTCTCATCCGGGCACCGCTCCCTGCACTATCCTCACGCGCATGCCCGTTTCCGCCCATTCGCTCCGGCGCTCACCCTTCCCCTACCACGAGATTCCTCGGCTACCCTCGGGATGACAAGATGCCCGGTCGGAGCCAGGCAGAACAGAAAGAGCGAAGCGCTGACGCACCCTAAGGTTGTCGAAGCCAAAGCCCCATGACGGGATCGGCCAAAATCGTTTTTCCCGCTTCCATGGAAAGAAGGCCCTTATCCAGCAACGATTTCCTTGTAGCCACAGAAGATGCGGATGAACCCAGTTTATATTTGCTGATGATCTCGGATGTAGAGAATCCGTCGTGAATACCATTAGCCACGGCCATGAGAAATCGCATTTGCACCGGAGTGAGTGTCTCTGTCCGGCTCTCGAAAAGGGCTGTATTCTGAACAATTAACTCCTCGATTCCATTTTGGATATCCTCTTCTGCCACCTGCTCTCCAGAAAAGAGGAAAACATACCAGCAAAGCTGTTGTACATAGGAAGAATGAAAATCCACCGTCTGGCAAATCCGCTCTATCTGTTCCTCTGAAATTGACTTGCCTGCAGATGAAAATTTCCCATAGATAAAGTCCTTCCAATACGGAAGCGGGATTCGTTTTAGATAGATAATATCACCAAATTTATAGAAGGGCTTGGACTCCTCATCAAACAAGCCCTCCATCATATGCTTCTTACTGCCAAAAAGGCAATAAGTAACCCTTCGCTGGTTTTGCCATATACCTCTGAGCATCTTCTGAAAGGTCAGGGAATCGTCGAATAGCGCAATCTGCTGAAATTCATCGATGCACACAACAATCTCTGTATTCTTTTTCTCTGCTATTCGTTGGGGAAGGGACAGGATTGCCTCCATCGGGGCCATCTCTTTGGATACTCCCAAGTCCAAGTCCAACTTGCTCTGCTGGTCCGGAGCCAAGCGGATTCCAACATTGATTCGCTCCAGGAAAGACTTTATATTTTCCCAGATATCTTCCACTGCCGACGCAGTTTGCTTCAGAACCGCATTGGCCAGGATTTCACAAAAATCGGCCGGAGTCTTGGCCTTGAAAACATCTATAAAGACATACAGTTTCTCCTCTTTTCGACTCTCGGCAATGACTTTTTTTACAAGCGATGTCTTCCCCCACCTCCGGGGAGAGATGATGAACGTATTGATGCCTGCGGAAAAATTGGCGGACAATCTGGCCGACTCCATTTTCCTGTCCGTGAAGGATAAACCTTCCACAGGCTTACCAAAAACAAATAATTGCTCCATTTCACATCATTTTCCGCAAAAGTAAACAATTATTTAGTAAATTACAACTTAGTAAATGGGTTCTTACTAAATATGCGCCTCAGCGGGAGATTCCTCGGCAAGGATGTCCAGGACTAGACACCAGTGTGCTTAAATCACCTCAATATCACCCGAGGCAATCCAACCCTGGCGGCCTCGCTAGATCACCTTGATGTCAGAAGCGGAAATTATAGCCTGTAGGGGATAATTTTGAGCCGAATGCGAAGAGGAGGGGGGCTTATGGATAATCTTATACCTATAATATATAATGCCGGCAGTAATTCTTATAAGAGTTGGGAATGGTTCTTTGAACGTGTTTTAATTCGGCTGGTTCGGTTGGATAGAATATATGCCATTACAGACATCTGTAGTGGCATTTTCTTGTTTAAAATGGTTTTAATTTGAATTGCTGTGTATTCCTTTTGCAAAGGAAGCTGGGTAATTTTGTGGAGGAAACGCGACAAATAACCACAGAATATGAAAATGCAAAACAAAACCAAAAGAGCGTACCTGACGCCGCAAACTGAAGCGGTGTTTGCTACTACAGAGCAGATTATCTGCGGATCCCCCTTTCCTACTAGTGCCACCCTGGACGATTGGGATGTTGAAGAGATAGATTAAAAAAACGGCCGCTATGAAAAAGTTATTTATCCTTTTGACTGCCGCCGCTTTTGTGGCCGCAGTTTCCTGCAACAAAGAAGTTGTTCCCGAGGTCGTTGAAGATCCTACTCCGGAACAGGAGCAGACTCAGACCCTTAAAAATCCCATTACCCTTTCCTTTACGGCCGATGCTTTGACGAAGGTGAGCCTTTCCGATGAAAATGCAGGGAATAATAAGACCGCCGTCTGGGACGAGAATGACCAGATCAAGATTATATGGTATGCCGGCGGAGCTATGGGAAGTGCTACGGCTACGGCCAGCACACATGGAGGTGCTTCCACCACTTTCACGGCCACTGTAGAAGATGCAGAGTACTACTATGCCGTGTATCCAAGTACGCTGGCCGTCAGTCTGGACGGAGAAGGAAACTTCAGCGTGACCTTCGCGCAGAATGCCGCCTGCCCTACTTCGTTCAGCGACGCTGCATACTATGCCGCGAAGACAACCAAGGCGGCAAAAGATTTTGCCTTCCATCCCATATCCACCATCATTAAGTTCCAGGTGGAGGATACAGACGCTACATCAGTTTATTGCCGTCTGCTCAATCAAGGCATTGCCAACCTCAGGGGGGCTGTTCCCGTTACCTTTGATGGGTCTTTCAATACTAGTGTTGGAGTACCGGCGTCAGGGAAACAGGCTAATGTAGAGGTGACAGTGACTGGCGCTAATACATATTATCTGCCTCTTCCGGCTACCGGAGAAACGGCTAGCTATCCGTCGTCGGCAACGCAAAGTGACGGCTTCCTTCTGCGGATTAAGAAGGGAAGTTCATGGCTGCCCGCCGCTTACTGGTCTACGGCCATCACACTCACTCCCGGGAAAATGTACAGTCTGAGCAAATCTGTAGATGCCAAAGCATACACGGCTTATTATGTATCCCCTACAGCTGATGGCACAGGAGACGGACGCACGGACGCAAAGCCGCTTACGATGGCTCAGCTTGCTGCAATGGTTCCGTTCCACGATGAAACCCAGGCTGCGTCCAATATCCTTGACGGCGCAACCATTTACCTCCTTGGAGACAACAGCAACGCTTATACCACTGCCATTCCCGCGTCTACTGGAACTGTGGCTCACTCTTATACTATTGTAGGCGGCTCCATCAGTGCGACAACGACTATAGCCACCACGGAATCGTCTACTTTCAACAATGCCAAGGCAACGGTGTCTTTGGAGAATATTACTTTCTCCGGCTGCACCTCGGATGCTGCCGTAAAAATCCTGGCAGGTAAAGTGAGATTTAATAATTGCATCTTCTCTGGAAACAATTCCGGGAAAGCCTACGCCGGAGCAATTTATGTCCCTTCTGGCCAATATAGTCCAACAATCTATATCAATTCCTGCCGTTTTATTGACAATGCTGGAACTCAAAACGGGCGAGCCATTTACATCAACACTACAAGTACTCCAACTGTAAAAGATGAGAAAAAAACTTACTACTTCGCTTCTCTCTGTATAAACAATTCCTATTTTTATGATTCCACCACACTAAACACTAAAAACTCGAATTTTAGTTTAATATGTTGCAAAGGAAAAACGATCCTTCTTAATTCCACTCTTGTAGGCACTATTGGAAGCAATGCATGGGGATCATATGCCTTAGGATGCCACAAAAACCACGAAGACCCGCATGGCTGTCTGGTGCTTAACAGTGTAATTAAAAATAAAGCAAGTGTTTATAAAACATCAATTTATATTAAGAGCAGTAATTATTACGCGGATTTTAAGAGCACCCTTGGTAGAATTAAATATGTAGATATAACTGACGAACAGATAGCGGCGCAAATTACTACCGATAATCTATACACCGATGCCGAGGCAACGTTTACAGGTTACACCTGGAATGGAACTACTCCTGATGGCTTTACAAAGCAAAACAAGGATCAAATAACTGCTGTGCTGGGCAGCAAGGATGGCAGCAACAAGGATGTTTATACGATTGCTTCAGACTTTGTCACATGGCTTAAAAGCATTAAATACAACGAGGGAGTAGATGATGCTTTATCGGTAGATATTGAAGGCCGTCACCGCAATGATCCATACTGGCCTGGCTGCTACCAGAACTAAGTTTTAGATGATAATACGACGTTCAATAATGCTCGCCGCTATGCTGGCGGCGGGCATTTCTTGTTCCAAGGCAGACCAAAATGCTGTCCCTGACGGCCCCAAAGCCATAGTCAGTTTTGGCGCGACAGTACCGGAACCTGGCACAAGAATCGCTATGGACTCCGAGGGTAAGACCACCTGGGTAGCAGGGGACAAGATCCAAATCTATTATGACGGAGGCTCCGTGACCGCCACTACGGAAGATTCAGGGGAGACCGCCACCTTCACCACCGGCGAGCCCATCCCCACGGATAAAGTTCTCTACTGCGCCATTTACCCCAGTACCCGCGAAGCCGCCTTCGACGGCAGTACCCTCACCGCGAACTATTGGCAAAACAGTCAGCCCGGGACCGTGTCCAAAAGCGCCATCTGTGTTGCATCCACTACTACAGCCGGCGGTGCACTGGCCTTCCACAATACGGGGGCTATGGTAATGTTTACCACCACCAGCAACAAAATTCATGAGGCCTATCTTACCATTGGTTCCAACACGTCGTCAACCGTTGTGGGAGCCAACGGGGAAGGGTCCGAGACGCCATACGCCGCAGGTACCTACTACGTACCGGTTCCTGCGGGGACAGCCTCTACAGGCTTTGCCCTTCGCCTGAAAAACAACGACGGCGAAGACTATCCGGCCCTGCATAGACCCGCGTCGAGGAATTTTGAAGCAGGTCATGTCTATAACGTGGGTACCGTTGAGAATAAGGTCCTGGGGACGTCCGGCGCTGGCCTTAACGCTTTCCGCCTTATGAGCTTTAACATCTTGAGGGGAGACTTGAAAGGCCCCGACCATCTTTGGAGTGAGCGAAAGGACGCCTGCCTGGCGATGATTGCGGCGGACGCCCCGGATATCATCGGCCTACAGGAGTGCTCATCAATCCAGCGGGATAACATCCTCTCGGCCTTTCCCAAATATGGCGCGGTGGGGGTCTCTGTGAAAGGGGCCAAAATCACAGCCTATCCAGACGTGAGTTCCAATCCCATCCTTTATGACGGGAACAAATTCCTGCTGGAGCGCTGGGGAACATTCTGGCTGTCTGAAACGCCCAATACGGTGTCTAATACCTGGTATTACAACAAGCCCCGCACGGCCACCTGGGCCCAGTTCAGGGTAAAAGGAATGGATCTGCACTTTGTGTACATCTGCCTGCACCTGCAGGATAACAGTTCATCCATTGAAAATCAATATAAGGGCCAGGAATCTACTTACGGGCCGTTGTGCAGGGCCGAGGAAATTAATGTGGTTACGGACTGGATTGATGCAAACAACCCTAATGGATATCCTGTTATCGTGAGCGGAGATTTCAATTCGGCCGGAACAGAGAGCTATTATTCCACGCTCAGTTCTTCATTCTCCCTCGCCAGGCTTTCGGCCGATACGGCTGATACAGGACCAACTTTAAACAGTTTTACCGGATCACCCACCGGCACCATTGACAATATCTTTTACACCTCGGGCCTGCACGCCGACGTATTTGCCGTGGATCGCAGCTCCTATGCCGGCGTTACCTACATATCGGACCACTATCCCGTGTACTGCGATTTCCGCTTCTTCACTGCGAATTCCGCCCTGGATGGTTGGGACGTAGAGGGTCTGTAGCGCGTTTTTTGAGCCGAATTGTGAGCCGAATCGTGAAAATTTGAGCCGAATGAGCCGAATGCAAGGAAAAATAATTATCTTTGCATTCGGCCATTGGTTTTTAATATGAATACATCTGCCATTGTAAAATTCCTGGAAGGGAATCCCTTGTCTTCAAAGGAAGAAATAAGAGAAGGCATAGGATTCTCCGGGAGTGATTCCACTCTGAAGCGGCTAATATGCCAGGCCGTACAGGAAGGTGCCGTTTCAAAAAGCGGCGCCGGGAAAAATACCAGATACTCCCGTTCCGTTAAGGTAACTCCTACCCGGAAATATCCCGACGGCATCCAGACCTTCGAGAAAATTATTCAAGGGGGCTATGCCTATGTGGACAAGACAGACCTTGTCTGGCATCTGGCGCAAGAATCTTCCACATACGTATTTCTCAGCCGCCCCAGGAGGTTTGGGAAATCCCTCCTGGTGAGTACCCTCAAGGCATATTTTGAGGGACGCAAAGAACTGTTCAAGGGACTCTCGATAGAGAAGCTGGAAAGTAAATGGGAGATCTTCCCGGTGATAAGATTAGACCTCAGCACGGCGGCAGATGCCCTGGATAAACAGCAGCTGTACCTGAAGCTGGGGAACATACTTGGGGAAATAGAAGAGCAGTTCGGCCTGCAAAAAAACGATACGCTTCCAGGCGAACGCCTGTACAGCATAGTGAAGCGGGTTTATGAGATTTCCTCCAAACAGGTGGTCCTTCTTATAGATGAGTACGATGCCCCCCTTCTCGGTGCCTTGTTCGACGAAAGCCGGGAGGAAGAATTCAAACTGGTGATAAAAGAGCTCTTCGCCCCAATTAAAAAACTGGACCCGTATTTGCATTTCACCTTTCTTTCCGGAATTACCAAATTCAGCCAGCTGAGCATTTTCAGCACGCTTAACAACCTTAAGGACATCTCACTCAGCGACAAATTTGCAACCCTATGCGGCTTCACCGACGAAGAAATCCAGGGTGTGTTCGGAGATGAAATAAGCGCTTTGGCCCGGGAGAGAGGGACTGGCAAAAAGGAGATTCTCACGCTGCTGAAGCAGAATTACGACGGATATCACTTTAGTCCGGAATGTGTTGATACTTATAATCCTTTCAGCATTCTCAGGACTTTCTCCAATATGAAGATTGGAAACTGGTGGTTTGCTTCCGGAACGCCTGCTGTCCTTTTCAATGCACTGAAAAAATTCGATACTGATATTTATGACATAGACGGCGTTGAAGTTAAGGAATCCACATTCAGCCAGCCTGCCGAATCGGTTACCAACGCCGCATCGTTATTCTATCAGAGCGGTTACCTCACCATAAAGTCTTACTCTCCGGTATTTGATTCTTATGTGCTCACCATCCCCAATGCAGAAGTAAGGAGCGGACTGATGGACAATCTTCTTCCTCTCGTGTATGGAAAAAGCCAGATAGAGTCCCAGAATGTGGCCATCCGTTTCAAGAGAGCGTTGTTGGAGGAGAATGTGGATCAGGCGATGGAGATACTTAAGGGTTTTTTTGCATCCATCCCGTATCCGGAATTTGGCAAAAACGCACTTGATACCGCAGAAAAGAAAGAAGCATATTTCAAACGTCTGTTTTACGTTGTGTTCTCCTTCATGAACGTTCAGATGTATACCGAGATCATTAATAGCGAGGGCCGAACCGACGCCGTTATGTATCTTGGAGACACAGTGTATGTAGTTGAAGCAAAACTGGATGCCGGTTCTGCTCAGGAGGCTCTGAAGCAGATTGACAGCAGGGGATATGCAACGAGATTTGCCGGCAGTAAATTGCAGGTAAAGAGACTTGGGATCAATTTTTCTTCCAAAACCAGGACAATTCAAGACTGGAGAATTGTATGAAAATACTAAAACTTGCCCCCCCCATGGCCATCATTTTGGCCGCCTGTGCCATTCTGGCCGCTTCCTGCTCCCGTGAGCGGGAGTTCCAGGAGCTGGAGAATGTGCTGAGCCGGGAAAAAGAAATAGATGCCCGCGTGAAAGCCCGCACGGATTCCCTCCGACAAGTATTCATGGTTGCGGAAACACCGGAGGACAAATGGTCTTCGGCAGAAGATCTCTATGAAGAGTGGCGCCATCTGAACCTGGACTCCAGCGTTTTCTATACCAATGAGATGGTCCGCCTGGCAGGGGATAATCCCAGTCGTCAGCTCCGTAGCCGCGCAGCCCAGGTACGCAATCTGGTCAGGGCCGAGAAACTCCAGGATGCGGATTCCGTTTTCGCTTCCATCGTCCTGCCGCAGGATGCTTCCCCGGAAGACTGCGAGGCGTATTTCTACAGCGCAGAGCGCATGATTAACTATTTGCCTCTGGATAAGGAAGAACTCCGTAGCCGCCTCAATTTCCTGTCGGAAGATTACCTGAGAAGGGACAGTACTTCGGTAAAAGCGCATCTTCTCAAGGTAAAGGCCATGCGGTTTTCTGGTTCCAAAGAAGATGCTTTCCACTATATTTTTGAGAATCTGCCTCCGGAAAAGATAGAAGATATATACGACTTGTCGTCCTATTATATGGCCGTGTCGTCACTGTATTTGGAAACCGGCCGCCCCGATATTTCAATTGAATATGCCGCAAAAGCCGCATACCTGGATATAAATTGCGGCATGAACGACTATTTTTCCCTCTATCAACTAGCTCAAATGCTGTTCAGGACAAGGGATAAGCAGCGGGCCTCCCGCTATATGAGTCGTGCCATCCAGGATGCATTGGACTACAATTTTCCAATGGGCGTAAGGCGGGCGACAAGGGCGTCGGCTATAATGAACGACACCATTCAGCAGATAAACCGCAACAACAGGATTATCCTTGTTGCAGGTATCACCATAGTTAGCATCCTGCTGGCTATTTCCCTGTTCCTGCTGTTCTTCTCGCAAAAAACCCTTGACAAGACAAGAAGGATAAACGGGATGTACAGGGAGTCACAGGTTGCATTGAAGCAGGTCTCCCTCATTAAGGACAGGATGCTTGGGGAGTATATGGGCCTCGCTTCGGCTTATATCTACAAAGTGGACGAGTACAAGTCCAAGTACCGCAAAATCCTGAAGGATAAGGGAGCCGATGCGCTTATGGCTGTCTTCAGGGAGCCCAACTTCGCCGATATGGAGTATCCCCACTACTGGAACAATTTCGACAAGATATTCCTGTCCATTTTCCCGAACTTCGTCGAAAGCGTCAACCAGCTTATGCAGCAAGGGCATGCCTTTGTATCCGATGGTCCGCAGAGCCTTAACACGGAGCTCCGTATCCTCGCCCTTTTTCGCCTGGGCATTACCGAGAGTGCACGTATAGCCAAAATCCTTCATATTTCAAAAGGAACCGTGTATACCTACCGCTGCGTGATGCGGCAGAATTCCATGCATCCCGAATCTTTTGAGCAAGATGTACAGACTATAAGCGATATCAGCCTCTGATACATTTTAATTTTCCGACCGTTTTCTTTGTGCAGGATGCCATTTGAGGCGTGTCAGTGGCAGATATTACGCCTTTTTTTATTTTAATTCGCTTTTTGTGCCATAGGTTTTATCTTACCCTCTGGCTATATTTGTGTCAGCCCATAAAGGATAACACTATGCACAAACCGAATCGTTTTACTAAAACGATAGATTACCTTTCATCGAAGACCATTATCGTCCTTACGGTGAGTCTTGCGCTCGCCGCGGGGATTTTTTGCGGATGCGGGAAGGAGACCACCGGTCAAGCCGGGGGTGACGGAACTGGGGACGGTGGGGGAGCAGAAATCCCCGGTCAAGCCGGGGATGACGAGAAAGTCACCGAAATCTCCACCCTTAAGGTAATGAGCTTCAACATCCTCAGGGGAGACCTGCAGGGACCGGACCACCTGTGGACGGTGCGGCGTGAGGCTTGCCTTGCAATGATAGCGGCACAGCAGCCCATGGTGTTCGGCCTGCAGGAATGCACCTGGACGCAGCGCCGTCACATCCTTTCATCCAACAGCCTTTTCGATGCGGTTGGCATAGCAGTTGACGGACAGAAGAAGGACTACACCGACGTTTCGTCCAACCCCATTTTCTGGAGAAAGGACATACTGGAGTTGCTGGACTGGGGCACGTTCTGGCTCTCTGATACGCCCGACGCCGTGGGCTCCTACACCTGGAACAAAACTAAACCGCGTACCTGCACCTGGGCCCGTTTCCGGGTTCGCTGCAGCGGGAAGACCTTCTACTATTTTAACGCGCACGTAGAGAACGACGGCGGGTTGGAGGCAAAGGAAAAGAGTATTCTCCTTATTATGGAGAGGATGCAGGCAGCCAATCCTTCCGGAGTTGTGCCCATGATTTTCGGCGGAGACATGAACAATGTCATTTCGGCATCGGCTCCGCTTGGACCTATGGCACAGTATCTTTCCCATGCGCCTACCTACTGTAAGAAAACCGATACCGGACGCACATTCAACGGTTTCAAGACTACGGGAGGCAGTGCCATCGACCATCTTTTTTACAGCGAGGGCGCCTTCTCTGGAAAGGTTTTCAGCGTGGACCGCAAGGCCTACGAAAACGTAACCTATTTATCGGACCATTATCCTATTTTCTGTGAACTGGAATTCATTTAAACTTGTGCTACTCCTGCCGCTTGTCATCGTGGCGGGATGTGGCAAGGAGATTCCCGATCAGGTCGGGAACGACTTGGAAAACGTCGGGAATGACGGGGGGCAGCTTACCGTGTGCCTGCCGGGAGCGGAGACAAAGACCGTGCTCGGAGAGAAGACGGGAACAAAATACCCCACATTGTGGAAAGAGGGGGACTGCCTGTCCCTGAACGGTTATTCTTCTCTACCCCTTTCGGCCGCCGACGCTGGAAGGAGCAGCGCTCCGTTCACCTTCCGTGACGGTCTTGCATCTCCGTTCAATCTTCTTTACCCGGCCGGCAGCGGAGCCGATATGGTAAAATTCCCATATCGGCAGACTTATACGGAAGGCAGCTTCGATCCTTCGGCGGCGCCCATGTGGGGGAGCAGCTTGGAGTATACGGATGTCAGCCTGAAGCACCTTTCAAGCCTGCTCCGGATGGGCCTCACGTCTTCGGAAGGGCTCACTGTGACCGAGATTTCCATTACCGCCCCTGGCGGTGAGGGCCTCAGCGGCACTTTCTCCCTCGGGAAAAATCCCGACGGCACTTTTGACGGCAGCTTTTCCGGGAAGAGTACCTCGTCTACGGTTACCATGCGTTTCGGCCAGAGCGGAAAGAGTCTTTCGGCCACGCCCCTCAGGGCTTATATAGCCATTCCTGCAGGTACTTATTCCCGTGGTTTTCGCGCTACCGTCAAGACGGCGCAAGGAAAGGTGATGATCCTTTCGATGTTCTCGGACGGGTGCACCGTAGCCCCTTCCAAGGTGCTGGAGTTCCCCGATTTGGAATTTGAGGCCGGATTCGGCGGAGTCCTGTATATATCCAATGCCGCTGAATTTGCCGCCCTCTCCGCCAACTCGGATGCGGTGCTGGTAAGCGACATCGACATGAGCGGCGTAGCGTGGACTCCGCTTTCCTTTACAGGAACGCTGGATGGCCGCGGATACACTATCAAAGGCCTGAGCGACTCTTTTGCCAGTACTCTTTCGGGCACGGTTAAAGACGTCAATATAGCTTCTGTCCTTACCAACAATTCCGCTAAAAACATCACCTGGGGTGCTTTGGCTTGCACCCTGGGAGCAAGCGGCGTTGTCGAAGGATGCGTATTCTCCGGCACCCTCACCATATCCTACACCGAAACCGATGCCAGCTCCAGCTTTGCAGGCGGTCTCATAGGTACTGCGGCAGCGGGCTCACGGATGAGGGACTGCGTAAATACAGGAACCGTGCAGGCCGTTAACGTATCGGCATCCACACTAACCATGGGCGGAACCGTGGGCCGTATGCAGTCAGGTGCAGAAAACCTCGTGAACCGCGGCACGGTACTATACGATGCTGGCAGCAAACTTAAAACCCTGTATATTGGCGGAGCTATCGGCAACCATAACTCTTCCGGCACCCTGACCGCCATAGGAAATGAAGGCTCCGTAATTGTAAAAGGCAGCGTTACCGCCGAATGCTACATGGGCGGCATTTCCGGAGCCAATTCCTCCGGAGTGCTGGAGAACATCGTAACGTCCCCCGACGCCCGTATAATAGTGGACTGCACCGAAAAAAGCGCAGTTAAACCCCATGTGGGCGGTATAGTGGGGCATCTAACCCTTCAAGGCGCGCTGAAAGGCTGCAAGAATTACACTCCTATCACATTTATTACCAAAGGAGAGGTCCACAATTTCCTTACTATAGGCGGGCTGGTGGGCTATTACAACCGAAACGATTCCGCCAACACCATGGTGGTTTCTCTGGAAGACTGCGAAAACTACGCGGATATCACCGTATCCGGAAAGTTGGTAGGGAAGAGCGGTGCTGTAATCGAGCAGAGCAGCTTGGGCGGTGTCATTGGCTATGCTTACTTGGCAGGAAGCAACCCGCATACATTCAGTATCACCGGATGTGACAATTATGGGAACATCATTCTCGAGGACGTCACATACGCCGGTCTTGGCGGCGTGATTGGCGGCACCAACTGGGCGGTCTCCACCATTAGCGGCTGCACCAACCGTGGCAATATCTCCGTCAGCGGCGAAGGGAACACGGTCACGGTGGGCGGCGTCGTCGCTTCCGTGGTGGCGGGGAACACCCTGACAAAGTGCAAGAACGCCGGTGACGTGTGGATGGGCGGACTTATAAGCGGCACCAATCCCGGAACGGTTGCGGCCAGTTATTGCGGCGTCGGCGGAAGAGTTTGGAACGGCGAAGCCTGGAAAGCCCCGCTGGAAAGCGATTTTGCCAAATACATGTATCAGGGATGGGCGCCTTCCGATTATGCGTCCCATCCGGAATACTTCGTGGGCTGTTCATACTGGGACGGTAAGTCGAAACTAAGCTGGGAGGACTAGGATATGAAAAAGACAGCAATTCTTATCACGCTTCTTGCCCTCGTTTCCTGCACGGAGAAATACATTCCACAGGACCTTAACGTCTATGTAGCCCCACAGGGCCGATGCGTTTTCACCGCAAATGTCACACCTCTGTCCGGAGCCTGGATCTGGAGCGCGTCATCGTCGGCAGTGGGAGTTTATGGGAACGGGGTTTCCAATGCCCGCTATCAGCCGCGTGCCGCCTATGACGGAGCAACAGGCGCAGCCGAAATCTTCGGCGAGGGCGTAGTTGGTCAGGCCTATGCCTACATACCCTACACCTCTGCAGGGCTTGATGCTGCCGCCAAGGGGTGCATGCCGCTTCCGAAAGTGCAGAAATACTGCTCGGATGCAGTCTCCCAGATTGAGAGCAATTGTATCCTTGTCGCCGCTGCCGGCGAAGACGGCCGCTTTGATTTCCGCTATCCCTGCGGAACGCTGCACCTGCAGATTAAAATCACCTTCGGAGAACCCGTTCAGAGGGTAACTCTTTCCGCGAACGAACCCCTATGCGGATGGCTGGACGTAATGGACGGCTCAATGGTGACCCCGTACTACTCCGTCAGCGTCACGGGCATAGACAAGGCTTGCACGGAAAGCAAGCCGCTGGATGTCTGGATAATGCTTCCGGAAGGAACTTATACCGGACTTTACGTAACCGTGGCCGGGAAGAAGGAGTCCATCTCTACCGTAGTGGAAGGCACGTTCAATGTCCCTGCCGGCGGAGAATGCACTGCATCGGCACGCGAGAACAACAACAATTACAGTGGAACCGACTTTGAAGGCGAGGAGGTAGACTATGACTAGAAAAACCATTATTACGGCCGTATTTGCGGCGCTGGTCTTTGCCGCCTGCACCAGGGAGGTGATGATCCCTACCGCCAAGAACCTCGGTGAAGTGACCGTGGAGTCCGATGCCGGGCAGCTTTCCGTCTTTATCAATGCCGACGGCATTTGGAAGGCGACATCCCTGTCGGAGTGGATTTCCGTTGACGATCAATGGCACAGTGGAAGTTATTCCATTGTGATTACCTATGGGTCCAACCGTTCAATCGAAGGTCTCTCACGTCCTTCCAGAACCGGGAAAGTCCTGATAGGCACGGCGGACGGAACGGAAACGGACACCCTTTATGTTCACCAAAAAGGATTGGAGCTATGAACAAGACATTGACACTTTTTTTGATTCTTGCCCTCACCGCCTGTACCAGGGAGGTCAGCTTCGACCATAACATATCTGCCGAATTCCCCTCTCAAAAGCAGCTGGAAAACGTTTCAGTGTGTTTCGCGCCGGATGGCAGCGCCGATATCCTGGTGAGCACGGACGGGGTTGTTGGCTACGGAAGCCTTTCCGTTGCGAGAGTTACTGTTGTCGATGAAGCCGAGCTTCCGGAAATCCTTGAGGAAACATTCTGGACGGGGTCGTCACGCCAGTGGATTATACTTCTGGAAACCTCGCTTCCCTGCGAAAGCATGTCGGATTGCGGCTTTGTGAACGTACTTCGCGCCCGCGGGCTTTCCCAGGACGGCGTGTCCCTCTGGGCTTCCTCCAATGTTTATGACAAGATTTCAAACCTGACTGTAAGTCCCGTGAGTTTCACGGTTAAAGTATGGGAGAGCGGCCGATGAAAAAGATACTTCTTCTTATTTCGGCGTTAGTCGCCGGTACTTTTGCTTATGCGCAGACGCAAACTGTCACCGGCCAGGTGGTGGGAGACGACGGATTTCCCCTTCCCGGCGCCGGGGTTATCATTCAGGGGACCAGCACGGGTACGGTAACCGACGAAAACGGAAAATACAGCATCAGCGCCACCCCTTACGACGTGCTGGTGTTCTCCACGCTTGGTTTCAAGGACGCTATGGAGAGTGTGGGGGACCGCAATCAGATTAACGTAGTGCTATCACCGGATACCCAGCTTCTGGACGATGCGGTGGTAATCGGTTACGGCACCCAGAAAAAGAGCGACCTTACAGGCTCTGTGGGTATCGTGAGCATGGAAGAGATAATTACTCCCGCTACGGGTACGGCCGATCAGGCCCTGCAGGGACGCATCGCCGGCGTGGATATTCTCTCCGGCGGCGGTGAGCCCGGCCAGGGGTCTTCCATCCGCGTGCGCGGTACAAGAAGTATATCGGCCGGGAACGACCCTCTCATTGTGGTCGACGGCATAGTGGATGCAGTGGAGGACTTCTCGGACATCAACCCCGACGATATCAAGAGCATCACGGTGCTCAAGGATGCTTCTTCCACAGCTATCTATGGCGCTCGCGGTTCCAACGGTGTTATCCTGGTTACAACCAAGGGTGATGCCACAGGTGGCAAAGTTTCCGTCACCTTCAGCGCCAGCGTCGGCTGGAGCGAGCTCCCGCGCAAGTTGGACATAATGAATGCAACTGAATTTGCCCAGTTCAGGAACGACTACAAGCTTGCCGCTGGCAATGCCCAGGTTACCACGCCGCAGATGAGTGGAAAATACCCGTTCGAAGATCCTTCTGTTTATGGAGTAGGAACTGACTGGCAGGAGGTCCTGACGCGTAAAGGTTTGCAACAGGAATACAAGATTTCCCTGAGCCACGGCGATTCCAAGTCTCATACATTCGCGTCGTTCGGGTATGAAAAGCGTGACGGTATTGTCATTGGTACAGGAATGCATAAATATACTGCTCTTGTAAAACTTGACCGCAAGATATTCAAGTGGCTGAAAATCGGAGCCAGGATTAACCTTTCCACCCGCCGCAACGACCGCAATTCCGTTACTATCAACGGTACATCCAATGGCTCGGCGGTGTGCCTGAGCCCGCTGGTGGGCCCCACGGACGAGTGGAACCGTTACTCCGATGAGGGAACTTCCGGAGGCGCGGTGTTCAACAGCCCCTACCTGATTGCCAAGAACGTGACCAACTACGTTAATATCAAGTATCTGAACGTGGCCCCATGGATTGAAATTACTCCATTCAAAGGCGCCACGCTCAAGAGCACGTATTCCGCAGGTTGGACGGACAACGACGCTTATTACTATTCTCCCTCATCCATGCCGCTTGCCAAGGTGCGCAATACCGGAGGAACGGCATCCCGCACCACTGACGACCGCAAGTCTATGCTCAGCGAGACTACATTCTCATGGAAAAAGACCTTTGCCCGCAGCCACAACCTTGACTTGATGGCGGGCTTTACAGCCGGCAAGAAGACCAGCGAATACCGTTACACCAAGGGTGTCGGCTATCTGGACGACAACGTCGGGCCTTTCAACATGGGCGCGATAGTGGATAAGCGCAACCTTACGGAAAGCACCACGTCGTCCGAAGTGACCAGAATGTCCTTCCTTGGCCGCGCCAACTATTCTTACAAGAGTCGTTACCACGTCACAGCTACGGCGCGTTACGATGGTTCCTCAAACTTTGCTGCCGGTCACAAGTGGGGCTTTTTCCCGGCCGTTGCAGCGCGCTGGACCATTTCCAACGAGCCATGGATGAGTTCACTCAAGGCCGGCGGTCTTACGAACCTGTCACTGCGCCTCAGTGCCGGCCGCAGCGGTAACGACGCCATCTCCAGCTATGTTTCACAGCAGGCCCTTACGTCGGCGACATCTACCTGGCTGTTTGGAGAGACTCAGCAGACTTCCACCTATCCCACGCGCCTGGACAACGCCTCCCTTACATGGGAAACCACCGACAGCTACAACGCCGGACTGGACGTTTCCCTGTGGAACGACCGCGTAACGCTTACCGGGGATGCTTACCTGTCTTACACCAATGACCTTCTGCTGAAGGTGCAGAACCCCAAGCAGACGGGTTTTGCCGACCGCTGGGCAAATGTTGGCAGCACCAAGGGTTGGGGCTGGGAATTTGCCATTTCGTCCCGTAATATCGCCACCCAGCACTTCAGCTGGAGGACGGACTTTACCATCAGCCACAACAATTCCGTGGTGACCGATATCGGCGCCGATTACGACCAGGTGGCCACTTATTCCAGCGGGCACATGATTTACGGTTACAAGGTGGGTTATCCCGTGAATGCTCTCTGGGGCTACAAGTTCTGCGGAGTATGGCATAACGCCAACGAAAGGGAAGCCAACAAGGCAACCCGCGCCTATGTGTCATATCAGGACGCCGACGGTTATTCCAAGTATGCCGACGTGAATCATGACGGTATACTGGACAATAACGACCTCCTGTATCAGGGATCCAGCGATCCCATCGTTTTCGGCGGTCTCCAGAATACGTTCAACATAGGACAGTTCAGCATAGGAGTGTATTTCACCTATTCGATAGGAGGGTACATTTACAATCTGTCCGAGTTTAACCTGGGAAGCGCCATTGCCAACACCAACAAGTACCGCTACATGATAGACTGCTGGCATCCGATAAGAAATCCGGAAGGCAATCTGCCCGGAGCCTATATGCAGGATTCCTACCGCAGCGACCGCTACATCCATGACGCCAGCTATCTGCGCCTGAAGAACCTCAGTGTGAGCTATACGCTGGATTTGTCCAAGAAGGTCAAGTGGGCCAGGGATATTACATTCGCTGCCTACGTGGACAACCTTTTCCTTCTTACGAAATACAATGGATACGACCCCGACATATCCTCTTCCTCGTCCGTGAGAAGGCTTGACAATGCAGCCTATCCGAATCCAAGGACATACATGTTCAGTATCAAATTCCGTTATTAGCGTATGAAGAAGATAGTTTTAACCATAGCGGCAGGCATTATCCTCTGGAACTGCTCCCTGGATGAAAAGATCATTTCTTCATCCACGCAGGATACTTACTACCAGACCGTAGAGCAGTGCATAACCGGTCTCAACGGATGCTATACCAACATCCGGAACATCTATAACAACAAAGAGTACTTCGTGGTGTGCGAGGGGCAGAGCGACCTTCTGTACATCAACCGTTCGGACCAGCCCAACGCCGTCCTTATGGTGACGCCTTCTACACCCAGGTTCGGAAGCACCATGTGGACCTACTGCTACATCGGGGTCAGCCGTGTGAATGCAGTGGAAGCTGCAATCCTGCGGGCGCCACTTACAGACGCAGAAAAAGCGCCTCTACTTGCCGAGGCAACGGTACTGAGAAGCCTTTTCTACTACATTCTCACTTCCAATTTCGGAGACGTTCCTTTCTATAAGTACGAGGTGACCGATTCCAACAACGACATAATCGGTACCCTTCCCCGCATGAGCGCCTCCGACACGCGCAACACCCTGATCGCCGACCTTCACATGTGGATCCTGGAAGAAGGCGCGCTGGATATGGCCCGTACGAATGATGCCGGGAACGCCCAGCAGTACCGTGCCGGGGCGGCGCTCGGCCTTATGTTGGGCGGTAAGATGTGTCTCTGGGAAGAGCGATGGAGCGATGCCATAGAGTTTTTCGGCGCTCTGGAAGATATTTACGGAGATCTTTCCCAGTATCCCGTCTCCGATATTCCTTTCCGCAATCGCCAGACTCCGGAAAGTATTATGGAGATTTCAAACATTGCCGTCGATTACGGGCTGCAGCTTCAGGGAACGCTGGCTTCCATCTGCACGCCTTACCGTAAAGTTGCGGCACAGGAGGGTGATGACACGGACGAAGACGAGGAAGAGCAGCCGGTAGGGGACATCTACGACGGCATCGGAATTCCGGAACTGGGAGACCAGATGCGCACGCAGAGCCCGTTCCGTCCCACCAAGCATTTCTACAAAGACCTTATGCCGTACAGTAGCAAGGATCTCCGCTGCGCGACATACTCGTCTACGGGAGAGTATATTTCAGGAGCCGGCGGTTACCTTGCATGGGGATGGCCCGGATATTATCCAGATGATGACCGGACTGTTGCGCCACGTGCGTTCCGCTATTTCAGTTCGGTAAAGAGCGGAAACGGACGTCCGTACCTTGGCGACAAGTTCTGGTGCTTCGGCATGCAGTACAATCTGGACAGCAATTCTTACAAGGTGTTCCGCTATGCCGGCGCCATCCTGGGCCTGGCCGAGGCCTGGTTCCAGAAGGACGATGACGCCAAAGCCTGCGAGTATCTGAACATGGTGCGCACCCGCGCGGGCCTGAAGGCCGTTAATTCAGGTGATTTCGGCACCCGCGCCGAGCTTTTCCACGCCATCCAGGACGAGTACGCTCGCGAGCTCTTCGGCGAATTCCAGCGCAAGCACGACCTCGTGCGCTGGGGAATCTGGTACGACACAGTGATGAAGTATAATGTGGAGGCCGAAAACAACACCCGCCTCAGGGCCAATATCAAGCCCTGCCACGAGTATTATCCCATCCCGGACGTTGAGGTTGTCAACTCCCGCGGCGCCCTGGACAATAAGGAATATAACAAATGGGGCCTATGAGAAAGTTAATTGCAATCCTTGTGGCAGCGCTGGCAATAGCAGCCTGCCAGAAACCTTATACAACCAAGATAGACCTTGCCGTAAACCACGAAGAGATCATTCTCCCTTCGGCCGAAGAAGGACATTGCTTCATTACGGTCTATTCCAACTCGTCCTGGACCATATCGGTTACAGAGGGCTCGGACTGGGCCAGCCTCGGCGCGGGTTCCGGGGAGGGGATTGGCTATGTGCGCCTGAACTTCACCGAAAACCTGGGAACCGAAGAGCGTAAGGCCAAGGTGAAGGTTTCCGGAAGCGGTAAAACATGTGAAATCATCGTAACCCAGCCAGCAGAATGATGAAAAGGACATTGTATATACTTGCTGCCGTGCTTGCCTTTGCGGCATGCAATTCCCTAAAGCCGGAGCCCATTGACATCGTGCAGCTGGGTATTCCCGCAGAGGCTATCGAAGTGCCGGAGACATCAGGAGAAGACGGCGTGAAAGTCATTGCCGACAGGGGTTACTCTGTTGATATAGTTTCCGGCGCCGACTGGCTCACAAAGGGTATTGCTCAAAGTGACACGCTTTCTTTTTACTTTGAAGCAAATTCGGGTTTCCGTCGCAGCGCAGTGATAAAGGTGAGCGCCGGTAGCCGTGAGGACTTCCTTCAGGTAAGACAGAGGGGCGTTTTTGCCGAAACGCTCTCCCTGAGCGACGCTTCCATAATTGTTCCTGCCGCCGGGGGATTCGTTAAGACAAGAGTGGTTTCGAACCTTCCGGCCGACTATTTCACTCTTTTCGCCTCCGACGACAAAGTGATAAAGAAGTTGCGTCTGGAAGGCAATATTCTTTGTTTTGAGGTGCTCCCTTCGTCCAGCAGGGATGCCCGCAGCTTTTATGTTAGCGTTTCCTATGAAGACGGATGGGGAGAAACCCTGGAAGCGTTCATAACTATCAGACAGAATGCGTATTAGTAAAAAGGCTTTAATCATCACCCTTGCCATGTGCCTTACCCAAGCCCTGGGCGCACGGGATTACCGTCTTTCCAATGGGAAGATGGCCGTGAGCGTTAATGGCGATGGCCGGTTGACGGAGCTTCGCAACCTTTCAACCGGCACTGACTATGCTGGCGGCGGAGCGCTATGGAGGCTGTACTACGATACCCCCGACCGCAGGGAAAATGAGATTGACGGTGCTTCCTTTACTCCTGAAGTGTTTTCAGATGGCAAATCCATCGTGCTGAAGTATCATGTGGAGAAAGTGGATTTCGGCCTTACGCTCACTGTAACACTTGATGATGACAAAGTCCGCTTTGGCTCAAAGTTAGAAAACAATGAGCCGCATACGATAATAAGGGAACTGCAGTATCCGCTTGTGGGAGACCTGCGCCTTCCGGATGGGTATAAACTCCTTACTACCCATGGCGGCGGAACGCTTTACGATGATGTCAAGAGGCTGATAGTCCGTGAGGGTATCAAGAATCCTTATATGACTCCGGCTCAGAAATATCGCCAGATGGCCTTGGAATACCCTCGTGGAGCCGTCGCAGCAAATTGTTTTGCACTTGTTTCCGAGAAAGAGGGCCTGTATTTCGGCAGTCATGACAGCACTTTCGTCAGTACAGGGCACGGGCTCAGGGTTTATCCTTCGGCATCGGAAAAATTCGACCGCCTGGAATGCGGGTTCTACAAGTACCCGAACTGCCTGTTTGGGAGATCCTGGGAGTGCAATGCCAATGTGATTGCTCCTTACAGCGGAGACTGGACCGTGACATCGCGCCTTTACCGGGCGTGGGCCGACGCCTCGTGGTGGGACCGTCACGAACCTCCTCAGTGGGTACGTACTATGAAGAGCTGGCAGAGAATCATATTCCGTCACCAGTACGGGGAGCAGTTCTTTTCATACAAGGACCTCCCCGGGCGCATAGCCGACGTAGAAAAGAGCGTTGACAGTGACGCCACCCTCATTTTCGGCTGGTGGAAACGTGGCATGGATAACGGAAATCCTGACTATGAGCCTGACCCTGCCCAGGGAGGAGCCGATGGGCTCAGGGATGCGATTTCGGCCTATCAGGCGGGAGGCGGACATGCTGCGCTGTATGTGAATGGTAAACTCATCGACAGGGAAAGCGACTTCTATCTTTCGGGACAGGCAAATGGCCTCACAATGAGAGATAATACGGGTTCCGAATATGTGGAGAACTATAAGTTCACCGGCATGGGCTCGTTCCTTGGCACATACAACTACCGTTCGTTTGCAGTTGCCGATACGAGGAATCCCCACTGGGTAGAATTGATGAAGGGTTGGGCCGATATGGCTTTGGACCTGGGCGCATCGAGCGTTTTCTATGACCAGATGGGGGCTGTCGAGCGTTCGGCCGTGCCGTGGGATCTTTCCGGAGAATTCCCGGTACCGGATCTTTCTCAACTTACTGCCAAGGGTGGCGCGATGAAGGACTGCCGGGATCACGCCCATGAAATCGGGCTTGCAGTTGGTTCCGAGCATATCACGGATTATCTGTCCATGTATGTGGACTACACACACGGCGACGGGCTTCTGGACTTTTTGGACTGGTTCCGCTACACCTTCCCGGAACTTATTATCAGTGACCGCTGCATCCGTGACGACACCGACATTGAACGACGGGTGAACCTCACTGTACTGAAAGGCCTTCGCAACGACATTGAGATTTACCGTTGCCGCGGGCTCATAGACGAAACACCTCATTATCAGGCATATCTGGCAAAGATAAATGCCCTGAAAGAGAAGTATTCAGACCTCCTTCTGGAAGGCCGTTTTGCCTATAAGGATTTCTTCTCATGCAGCAATTCTGCAGTGGAAGCCCGCTGTTTTGTGAACGGTAATCGTCTTGCCATAGTGGCCACATCGGAGGCCGATGCCCGTAAGACGGCCCGCATGGATGCTCCCGGGTATCATTTTGTTGAGGCTTCAACCATAGGCGACGCTACGGTGTCCAGTAGCGGCAAGCGCCTTCGCCTTGGTCAGCATGGCCTTGCAGTACTGGTTTTTGAGAAATAAACATTACCTTTAGTCTCCATGAAACGCCTCTGTGTCATCATACTGCTTTCCCTGCTTGGTTTGCTCTCATCGGCGCAGCAGAAAAGTGATTATTATGTGTGTGCTTACGTGTGGCCTTCCTGCCACGACGATGCGCTCGCGAGAAAGTGGATCTGGCCGGAGGGAGAAGGCGAATGGGAGGTGATACGGAAGGGGAATCCACGCTTCGAGGGGCATTACCAGCCTCGCCTTCCGCTGCTGGGCTACGGACATGACGATGACCCTGAGGTGGTTGAGCAGTGGATACAAATGGCCCTCAGCCACGGCGTGAACACCTTTATCTACGACTGGTATTGGTTCCGCGACCCAGACGGCTACAGTGGGCCTTTCCTGGAGGACGCGCTGGACAAGGGTTTCCTTGACGCTCCGTCGAACGGAAAGATGAACTTTTACCTCATGTACGCCAATCATGATGTAAAGTACAGCTACTGGAATTACCACAAGTGGGGGGCCGATGCGGACTCGCTCCTTTTCAACCCCCGTATCGGCATGGCAGACTGGAAGAAGGTGGTGAAGCGCGTGATTACCAAGTACTTCCATCTTCCCAACTACGTTAAGATTGACGGCTGTCCGGTATTCGCCATCTTCAATACCGGTATTTTTGAGCAGGGCTTTTCCTCACCGGAGGAGGCCGTGGCCGCTATGGATTATTTCCGTGAAGAGGTGAAGAAAGCCGGATTCCCCGGCCTGCACGTACAACTTACGCCCGGCGGCGGTTCAGACCCTTCTTCCCGTCCCGGCGGCGGCTGGGCCGGCGGCATAGACCGCTATAAAATAAACAGCATCGCCTTCTACAACATGGGCGGATTCAACCCGGATTACGAAATTCAGAACCAGAATGCTGTACGCATCCGCAACAGTGTTGATACGCTTTACAACATCCCGCTTTTCCCTACCGTCTCCATCGGCTGGGACGATACTCCACGTTTCCCGCGCAAAGGAGAGAAGGACGTTACGCATATCAACTATAATCCGCAGACATTCGAAAAGTATCTGAGGATAGCAAAGGATTATGCCGATGCCCATCGCGCCACCCAGCCCCCGTTTGTAATGATCAACGCCTGGAACGAGTGGGTGGAGGGCAGTTACCTCTTGCCTGACCAGAAATGGGGCTACGGCTATCTGGATGCCGTAAAGCACGTTTTCGTACAGCCGGATTCCACAAAGATTCTTCCGCCATGGCAGAAAGGATATTTTGATATCCATCATATCTCCACCGGCAAAGGCGAATGCCAGTTCCTGGTATTCCCGGACGGCACTACCATGGTGATCGACTGCGGAGACATGACGGGACAGGGCCGCGGATGGGCCCATTCCAAGGCTCTTCCGGGCAATGCCCTTACGCCGGCACAGTGGGCCGCAAAATATATCGACACGTTCTCACCCAAGCCTGGAGAACTTGACTATGTGGTAGTTTCGCATTTCCACGACGATCATATGGGGCATGTGAGTGCTTCATGCGAAGGCCCGGACGGATACCGGCTCTGCGGGATAACCGAACTGGCAGAATACGAAAAATTCGGCACGCTCGTGGACAGAGGCTATCCCGCCTACGATTTCCCTTCCGTTGAAAGGGTCGAGAAGCAGTGCACGATGATGAAGGACTACAAGAAGTTTGTGGACCTTAAGGTTGCCTCCGGAATGAAGGCAGAGCGATTCAAAGTGGGCACTCACAAGCAGTTCAGGACACAATCTGGGCGATGGGACTTTGATGTATGGAATATTGCGTCGGATCTGAAAGTGACAGACGGTGGCCGAAAAGCAAAGGATATGTATTCGCCCGGCGATGACCCCATGAAGTTTGATGAGAACATGTTCTCGAGCGTGATGCTTTTTCGATACGGGGACTTCAAATACTACACTGGCGGAGACCTTCCGGGCGGGAATCTTCAGGCTCTCAAATTCGAACGCGACTTCGAGTCCCAGGTCGCGCCTATTGTGGGACGATGCGACGTCGTGAAAGCCGACCATCATGGGTACAGGGATTCGTCCAACCCCTATTTTCTGCAGGAACTTGCCCCCGACGTGGTAATCGTCGATGCCGCAGAGGCTTCTCATCCGCGTCAGGAAACAGTCGGAAGGATTATGCATGAGAGCCGCTTCCTGTTTACGACATCCGAGGCCGGTCGCGCAAAGATGGGAGAAGATGCGTGGGCGAAGGTGCAGGGAACAGGGCACATCGTCGTACGTGTTTTCCCCGGGGGAGATTCCTATAAGGTATATGTGCTGGATGCCTTTTCACCGGATTACAGGATTGTCCAGGAGTCGGCCATGATGTATTCGGGCAGGGATATTGTTCTTGACGGTGGAAGCAAGGGAAAGGTAACGGCGGCTATCCAGAGCGCTGTCGACAGGGTGTCGGCTGCGGGCGGCGGTAGGGTTACACTTCGAAGCGGTACTTTCCTGAGTGGCCCGATACAGATGAAAGACGGAGTGGAACTGCATATCGCTGAAGGCGCCACGCTGCTGGCATCCCCAAATCTTTCAGACTACAGGGATCCGGCTATGAAGCACGTGGTCCGGGAGGCTCTTCCCCGCCACAGAAGCGCCGCATTCATCTGGGCCGATGAAGCCAGGAATATTTCCATCACCGGAGGCGGAACCATCGACGGTAACGGGGCATATCATATAAAGAAAAAGACGGACCCCGCCTGGACCGGATGGGAATATGAGAGAATTGCCCCTGCCGAAAAAACTCTTCCCAGGGTGGTGTTCTTCACCGGCTGTACCAATGTGAAAGTGCAGGATGTGACCATGACCGGCCAGCCCGCCGGCTGGAGTTATTGGATTCACGACTGCGACAGCGTGACATTCCGCGACTGTAAGATTTTCGCCGACGTACGTTATCCCAACAACGACGGTATCCACATCAACTGTTCCCGTGACGTCGATGTCTCCGGCTGCGAAATCGAGACAGGGGACGACTGTATCGTACTCCGGGCTAACAGCCGTTCTCTCAAAGAAAACAAACCCTGCGAAAGGGTTTACGTGTCGGACTGTACGCTCAGAAGCTGGTCTTCTGCTGTACGTATAGGATGGGATAACGACGGCGTTATCCGGGACTGTCACCTGTCCAACCTCCGTATCTGGGACTCGTCCAACGGAATCGGCTGTTATATTCCGCTATTCAAGTATATATCGGCCTCAAACGATTATGGCCGGGAAGCTACGCTGGTGGAGGATATTACGGTTTCGGACGTAGTCATGGACCAGGTCTATGGCAACCCGGTATATTTCAAAGTCCCGGAGAGTGATCCGGATGTAAAAGTGGAAGGATTCCGGAACATCAGGTTCAGGAATGTTTCGGCCAGGGCGCTCTGCAAGCCATATATCCGGAATACAGACAAGGATAACATCGGCTTTGAAAACTGTGACTTCCAGCAATGTTCCCCGGAGCAGTTTCCGGGTGATGCAAAGCGACACGGATATGTCCTTGCCGCAAAGCCGGAATATGATGTTTGGGATGATGCCGACACATTGGCGCTGTGGCGTGGAATATACAATCCCTATCCTGCGCCTGTGGGATTGGTGGACACCCCTGCTCCCGCAGGATACGCTCCGGTGTACATAAGTCACTATGGGAGGCACGGAAGCCGGTATCATATCGCGAAAAAATATGTCCACGAGCCTCTTGATTCGCTCCTTGCAGCTCGGGAGCGTGGAAGCATTACACCCCTTGGTGAAGAAATGCTCTCGAATCTCCAGCGTATAGCGACGAGCAGCGACGGCCTATGGGATGAACTTTCGGCGAGAGGTGCCAAGGAGCATTATGGTATTGCCGAAAGGATGGTTCATCGGTTCCCTGATGCGTTTGGCGGCAAGCGCAAGATTTCGGCCTTCAGCAGTACCAGCAGAAGATGCATAATGAGTATGGCATCGGCCATAAGCGCAATTAAAGCCCTTGAACCGGAGTTGGAGGTGAACATGAATACAGGACAACGGTATATGCCTGTCATAGTGGGGGAAGAGGGGCTTAAAGACGCTCAGAAATGGTACACCCCCAAGCTTGATTCACTATTCAGGGCTTCATTCTCATGGAGGCAAATCCTTTCCCGCCTGTACGCTGATGCCTCTGAATCCCGCGCATCCGCCATTGCTTACAATATTTATCATGCATGGGCAGAAGCCCCCTGCATCAGCGATACCCTTGACTTTGACATGACCAAATGGCTGAGCGACGATGAATTTTCGGCCCTTGTCAGACGCATGGACATGAATATGTCTTTCAAATGCCTCAGGACTGATCGTTTTGGAGACGCAAGGGTGCAATCTCAGAGGCTCCTTCTGAACGATATTATCAAGAGGGCCGATTCTGCTCTTGCTTCCGGTAGCGATGTCGCCACACTGCGTTACGGGCATGACTCTGTCCTGCTCCCGCTGCTCGGATATATGGGCGTGGAAGGGTATGAGGAGACATTCTCGCTGGATAAATATGCAGATTACTCATGGTCGTCTTCGGTGATGATTCCGATGGGCGCCAACGTGCAGATCGTTTTCTACAAGGGCCCCGGCCCGGTACTTGTGAAGATATTCTTCAACGAGCGCGAAACCCGCATAGCGGGCCTTGAGCCTATTACAGGCCCATATTACAATTGGGAAACACTAAAAGCATTTTGGGAATGAAAAAACTGATAGTTCTTCTTTTATCGCTTGTCCCTCTTGCTCTCTCGGCCCAGAAAGCCGATTTCCGTGTCATGTCTTTCAATATTGAAAGGGGAGACTTGAGCGAGGGTAAAGGCTGGGGCTGGAGCACCCGTAAGCCTGCGGCCCTGGCGATGTTACGGCATCGGAATCCGGACATTCTGGGAGTGCAGGAATGCAACTCTATCCAGCGGGATGACATTCTTGCCACAATGCCGTACAGACACATCGGCGTTGCCGTAGACGGTTCCGTTGATGAGCATCCTAAAACATCGGCCAACTATATTTTCTACAATCCTGAAGTTTTTGAGTTGCTTGACCAGGGCCGTTTCTGGTTCAGTTTCTATCCGGACTCCGTTGGCGTGTACACATGGATAGCGAAAAAGCCCCGTAACGCTATATGGGGGAAATTCCGCCACAAGGCTACCGGACGCGAGTTCGTTTATATCAATAATCACTGGCAGAACGGAGTAGATGCCGTCATCAACCGTTCAATGACAGTAATGGAACTGCTGTCAAAAATGCGGGAACTCAACCCCGAAGGCCTGCCGATGCTTTTCACGGGGGATCTGAACAGCAAAGGTATTGAAAGCTACTATGCGCCCCTTCGTCAGGAAATGCAGCATGCAGCCGACGTTTGCCCCGTCACTGACCATGACATCTCGCACGGGGGCTATAAGCGTAAGAAAGGAACCGACGGCCAGGGGCAGATAGACCACATCTTTTTCTCCGGCGCCCTGGAGGGACTCGTCTTTGGCGTGGACAGGGATGATTATGAAGGCCTGGAGTATGTTTCAGACCATTTCCCTGTGTATTGCGACCTCCGCTTCGTGGAATCTGCTCCGGTGCATGAAGATACTTACTGGTTTGACCTCAACCCTTCAGACGGCGATTACACGCTGAAGGCCGGCACATGGAATCTTTTCAGTACCAAAGAGAGGGACGAGCGCGGAGCGCCTTCCTGGAACAGCGTAAAGGACGGTGTGGTCGATGTGATTGCTTCGCTGGGTACCGACCTTCTTGGCCTTCAGGAGATGACGGAGCCAATGCTTCGGGACCTTCAGAAGATGCTAAAGACCCGAATGGGCAAGAGTTACAAGCTATGGGCCGCGTTCTCGGACCCCAATCCCGATACCCCGGGCCGTGAAGCCATCGGCCTCCTTTACAACACCGGCCGTTTCGCCCTCTCCCGACAGACCCAGTCATGGATCCGCGCCGGAGAAACTGCCGAACCCGCTACACCCTGGGGAGATGAATATAGAAGCATCCTGACAGCGGTAGTGAAAGACAAAGTCACGGGTAGGCGCTTTTTCCTTCTTACCGGCAAGGGCTGCAGGGGAGAGAATCCCGTCAAATATGAAGGGAATGTGATAAAAACCATTGAAAAGGACCTCAACAAAGAAGGTCTGCCCTGCCTTCTTCTCTGGGATATGAACTCATCACCGAAAGGTAATGTCTGGGTGTCACTATTAAACTACTGGACGGATACTTATGCCCTCATGTATCCTTTCTCCGACACTAAATTCACTACCCGTATCGGCAAAGAGGATTATGAAGGGAATACCCCCAAGGACTGGAGTATACGCTACGATATCGTTGGAATCAACCGTTACGTGGAGGATGGAATACGTGTAATCGAGAATACCGTTCACCGTGAAACGCGAGAAATGACTCCTGTTCCCTCGGACCACTATCCGGTTACAGCAACGCTGGTTTTCACCAAATAATCCGTAAATTAGGGACATGAAAAAGCTTTCAGTCTCCATCTTGATTATTGCGGCACTGGCGTTTAGTGCCCTGGCAAAAGATAACCCGGTGGCCGCCCCCGGTGCAGTCATAGTATTTGATAATGCCCGTTTCACCGTTCTTACGGACAGGCTTATCCGCATGGAATGGGCCGATGACGGCGTTTTCGAGGACAGGGCCTCGCTGGCTGTCGTTAACAGGGAGCTTCCTGTCCCGAAGTTCACAAAAACAGTGAATAGGGGAGTGCTTACCATAAAGACCGGCAAGATTATTCTCACATATAAGGGCGGCCGGTTTTCTCCGGAGAATCTTTCCGTGAAGCACTCGATGGGTACCTGGAAGCCCGGAATGTCATCTGACGGAAACCTTAAAGGCACAACCCGCACACTGGACGGTTGCCTGGGCTTTGAGAAGTTGTCTCATAGGGAGTCAGAGCTGGAGGACGGTATTATTTCCCGCAACGGATGGGCGCTGGTGGACGAAAGCAAACGCCATCTTTTCGGTGCGGATGGATGGGTCGCTGAAAGGCCCGAAGGAGAGCGCCTGGACTGGTATCTGTTCGTATACGGACATGACTACACTGCCGCGCTGCAAGATTTTGTGAAAGTGGCAGGACGTATCCCCATGCCTCCCAAGTGGGCACTTGGCTACTGGTGGAGCCGCTACTGGATTTTTACAGACGACGAACTTCTGGCCCTGGGGCGTGAGATGAAGGAACACGAAGTGCCGATGGATGTGATGATAGTTGACATGGACTGGCACTATACCTACAAGGATATGGACAAGCGCCTGGGCCGGGACGATTTCGGCCAGATCCGGGGTTGGACGGGTTACACCTGGAACCGTGACCTTTTCCCGGATCCCGAGGCCTTCCTTTCCGGGCTTCATGGCATGGGCTACAAGACTGCGCTGAATCTTCATCCGGCATCCGGCATTCGTCCCTATGAGGAGTGCTACCCGGCTTTCGTCGACGATTATTTGTCCCGTACGGACGATTACGACGGTCCCAAGGACTATGTCTTTGGAGAAGGAGGTTACCTTTATGCCGGGAACGATAAACCCGTGGGCAAGGCCGGCTACAAGGCCAGCGTCCCTTACCGGATGTCACAGAAAGAGTGGGCCGACGCTTATTTTAACAGCGTTATCCGTCCGTTGGAGCGACAGGGTGTGGATTTCTGGTGGCTGGACTGGCAGCAGTGGATGGAATCCCGTTATGTCCCTGGCCTTTCCAACACTTTCTGGATCAACTACGCTTTCTTCAAGGATAAGGAAGACCATTCGGCCGAAAGGCCCATCATTTATCACCGCTGGGGCGGTTTGGGCAGCCATCGCTATCAACTGGGCTTCTCCGGTGACACGCACGACGAGTGGAGCGTACTTAAGTTCTTGCCTTACTTTACCGCTACGGCTTCCAACGTCGGCTATGGCTATTGGGGGCACGACATTGGCGGCCACTTTCAGAAGAAGGACCATAAGCGACTGACTGAGCCGGAGATGTACACCCGCTGGATGCAGTTCGGCGTGTTCACCCCCATTTTCAAGACTCACTCCACGCAGAGCGCCAACCTTGAGCGGAAGATTTGGGCGTTTCCGGACCATTACGAGTACTTGAAGGCAGCCATACGTCTCCGCTACACGCTTTCGCCATACATCTATACCTTTGCCAGAGTAGCCTATGACACAGGCGTTTCCATATGCCGCCCGCTGTACTACAGCCTCCCGGAAAAAAACGAGGCCTACAAATACAACGAGGAATACATGTTCGGAGACCGCATCCTTGCAACGGCTGTCTGTGAGCCGGCCGGTGCTGATGGAAAAGCACCGCGCGAAATCTGGTTCCCTGCCGGCAGCGATTGGTGGGATATGGCTGCCCATACTATGCACAAGGGAGGAAGCTGCAAAACATTGCGTTATTCGATTGACCAGAATCCCTGGTACGTAAAGGCGGGGAGCATTGTGCCTCTGGCCGGAGATGAAATCATGAACCTTCAGGCCCAATCCGACGTTCTCGGTATTCTGGTTGTCCCCGGCGCGGGTAAATCTTCCTTCGCGCTTTATGAAGACGACGGCATCTCCCGCGACTATGACTCCGAGTGTGCAAATACGCTCATAGAAAAGAACAGAAGCGGGAATAACGTCACCATCACGGTGAATCCACGCAAAGGCTCCTTTGCCGGAGCATCGGCCGACAGGGAGTTGTATATCGTCCTTGAAGGCGTATCCGGGGCCCCTAAAAAGGTGCTTTTGAACGGAATTGCCGCCGGCGAATGCATTATTAAGGATGGGCTCTTGTTGATTTCCTTCCCCAGAACATCTGCCCTTGAAACAAACAAGATAACAATTACGCTTTAATCCATGAAAAAGTTTTTCCTCTCGGCGGCAGCTATACTGGCCTTACTTCCTCTGACAGCCCAGCATCGTATTACTTCTAAGCATAAAGAGCGTGCAGCCGCCCTTGTCGCACAGATGACTCTGGAAGAGAAGATTGAGCTCCTCTCCGGAAAGGTGGACAGGTTCCACACCTACGCCATTCCCCGCCTGGGCATTCCTGCAGTCAGGATGGCCGATGGCCCGCAGGGCGTGCGCAACATAGACGGAAAGAACATTCAAAGCACTTTCTATCCGTGCGGAATATCGGCGGCGGCAAGTTGGAACAGGGAAGCCGTTTATGAGATGGGGGCCGGAATCGGATGTGCCGCCAAGGCTCACGGTGTGCAGATTATGTTGGGACCAGGCGTAAATATCTATCGAAGCGCCCTTTGCGGTAGAAATTTCGAATATTACGGAGAAGATCCGTACCTTGCCTCTGAAACGGCCCTCAGCTATATCAATGGTATGCAGGAGCAGGGCGTTATGGCCACCATCAAGCACTTCGCCCTGAACCAGCAGGAGCACAACCGCCACGGCGTCGGTTCGGTTGCCGACGAACGTACGATGAACGAGATTTACTTCCCGACTTTCCGCAAGGCCGTGGAGAAGGGTGACGTGGGTGCCGTGATGACCAGCTACAACCAGGTGAATGGCGTCCATGCCGCCGAGAATAAGGAGCTTGTGCGCGGCAACCTTCGCGCCTGGGGCTTCGACGGCATAGTGATGAGCGACTGGGTGTCCACCTACAGCACGGTGAATTTCATGTCCTCTGGCGTAGACTTTGAGATGCCCGTCAACGACGTCACCAATCCCAAGGCTCTCATGCCCCTCATTGAAAACGGCGTGGTAACCGAGGCCGATATCGACGAAAAGTGCATTGATATCCTCCAGACTCTCATTGCCTGGGGATTTCTTGACAATTCCCTTGAAGCCGATCCTTCGGCCGAAGATCCTGCTCTTTCCCAAAGGCGTGCTTATGGAGTGGCCCTGGAAGGCCCCGTGCTGCTGAAGAACGATGGAATTTTGCCTTTGAAACCCGGCAAGAAGAACCTCGTGGCCGTGGTGGGCCCCAATGCCAACTCGATTCCTTGCGGTGGTGGCTCCGGCTGGGTGAACCCTGAAGACGGAAAAGCTACAACAATATGGGAAGGCTTGCAGAAGCTTGGGAAGAACTGGAATTTCACCCTTATGGGAACCCCCAATCCGGAAACAATCAAAAAAGCTGTCGCAACCATAGTTGTATTGGGATATGATCGCCTTACGGAAACAGAGAATTCTGACCGCAAGTACTCTCTCCCCGTGGGGCAGAAGGAGATTCTGGAAAACGTTCTGTCTTATACGGACAATGTGATAGTAATAATCAATTCTGGTGGAGAAGTACAGCTTGAACCCTGGCGGGACCGCGTCAAGGCCATCATCTTGGACTGGTATCCCGGTCAGGAAGGCGGTAATGCCATGGCTGCTATTCTAAGTGGCAAAGTCTCTCCTTCCGGGCGTCTACCCTTCACCTGGTGGGGAAAATTGGCTAAAAACCCGGCCCAGAAATGGTATCCCACGGCTAAGCAGATACACGAAGACAAACCGCGCCAGCACTATTGGTACACGGTGTATGGCGAAGGTGTTTTCGTCGGCTATCGCGGTGTAGAACACTTTGGTGTAGAGCCGCTCTATCCCTTTGGCTATGGTCTTACTTATACCAGCTTCGAGTATACCGATGCAATGGTAGTCCCCGCCGGCGATGGCTACGATGTCAGTTTCACGGTTAAGAATATCGGCGGCACAGCTGCAAAGGAGGTTGCTCAGGTTTACGTTGCCCCGGTAAATCCTTCTGTCCTTCGTCCCGCTCACGAACTTAAGGGCTACGATAAGAAACATATTGGTAAAGGTGAAACCGTTCAGTACACAATTCATCTGGGCCCTGACGCCTTCAGCTACTATTCCACTGCAGACCATGCATGGAAGTTTGATCCGGGTAAGTATGTCATTCAGATAGGCGCTTCGTCCGGAGACATTCGTCTGGTGGTTCCGCTGACCGTAGAATAATTCGGACTGTTGACTACTATCGTAAAAGTGAAAAGTTATCCATATATGAAAAAACTAACCACTGTTTTGCTAGGCGTCGCCACCATTCTGATGGCTGCCTGCCAGAAGCCGCAGAAGGAGCAGGAGATTCCTGTGACTTTTGTTTCCCTGGACAAGCCTTCCGTTACTCTCGAGATAGGGGATACGTTCAGCCTTACTGCCACCGTACAACCCGCCGAAGCCACAAATAAGACTGTTCTCTGGTCTTCGTCCAAAGCGGCAATCGCTTCAGTGGATGAAACTGGCAAAGTTACAGCCATCTCCGAAGGAACGACCATAATCACCGCCAAGGCGGGAACTAAATACGCGACTTGCACGGTGTCAGTCAAAAGGAAGACCATCCAGGTGGAGAGCATAAGCCTTAACAAGACTCAGACTACCATCGAAGTGGGCGATTCGGAAACACTTACGGCAACCGTGCTCCCTGAGAATGCTGATAATCCCAACGTGACCTGGAGTACATCCGACGAGGCGATTGCTACCGTATCGGCTCAGGGCGTTGTAACCGCCATTGCGGAAGGTACTGCCGTAATTATCGCAACTGCCGGGAACAAGAGCGCAAACTGCACCGTCATTGTTCCTCACGTGTGGGTGCCGGTGGAGAACGTTACTCTGAACAAGGCATCCACGACAATAGAGGCAGGCGCCAGCGAAACGCTGACTGCGACCGTGCTTCCCGCCAACGCCGATGATCCAAGCCTGACCTGGAGCAGTTCGGACGAAGCTGTGGCCACTGTTACGGATCAGGGCGTTGTGACCGCCGTTGCCGAAGGAACCGCCGTCATTACGGCTACTGCCGAAAGCAAGAGCGCAAGTTGCACGGTCACCGTACCTCACGTATATGTGCCGGTAGAGAGCGTTACCCTTAACAAGACAGAAACTACAATAGAGGTAGGAAACTCCGAAACGCTCACCGCTACTGTTCTTCCTGCCAACGCCGATAATCCTTCTGTAACCTGGACTTCGTCCGATGAGAGTGTCGCCACGGTGTCCTCCGACGGTCTTGTAACTGCAATTGCCGAAGGTTCAGCTACCGTGACCGCCAAGGCCGGTTCAAAGAGCGCGACCTGCGAGGTTGCAGTGATTCTGCCCAAGGTGGACGTGTCGGGCGTAACGCTGAACAAAACGAGTATAGAGCTAACTGAAGGTGAGACCTTCACCCTTGTAGCAACCGTCATGCCGGACAACGCGACTGACAAGTCGGTGACCTGGACATCTTCGGCTACTTCCGTTGCCAGTGTTGCCGATGGAGTAGTAAAGGGTCTATCGGCCGGAACGGCTGTCATCACCGTCCGCACCAACGACGGAGGCTACGAAGCCACCTGCGAAGTAACTGTCAAAGCGGCCAAGGACGCAGTCGGGGGCACGACGGATGACTGGAATATCGAAGATGAACTGTCCGACCAAGACCTGTTGTAACAACGATGTCTGACCAAGCGCAGGCCTCCGATATAGTACGTGTGAGTACTTTATCGGAGGCTTTCGTATCTGGCTTTATATAAATTGTAGCCGACGGTGCGGCAGGCGGCGACGGTTTCGCCGTAGGGCGTGTCGCAGCAGTCCAGGAAGCCAACCTGGAAATTCTCCCCGTCAAAGCGGCCGGTGGTGGCCTGGTCCATGTACTGGTGCCAGTGGACGCCGATAATCAGCGGATGCTCCAGCGCGCTCTTGACGTATTCTCCATAGAAATAGGCCCGCTCCTGCTGGCTGTCGCATATCTGGAGAGAGGGATGGAACATCCCGCGGTCGAGGGCGCCAAGATGCCACTCGCCAACCATCACGGGTTTGTCAAGACTGTCCGGAAGGTGATAAGAGCCGATTGTATAGCGGTACTGGTTATGGGAAATGACGTCACAGTAGCGGGCACCAATCGTCACAACATCCGGATTGCTGCAAACGAATGAAGCAAAGCGACATCCCATATACAGAACGCCGGGAGCCAGGCGGTCAAAAGACTCCCGGATGACCCGGTAGTACTGCTCGATAATCATTCGGTTAAACTCTCTCAAATCCACCTCGGAAGCATCGGCCGGATCCACCTTGTGACCATATTTCCCTTCCAGATACTTCCGCATCGCCTTCTTGGCCGCCTGCGAATCGGGCGCGTTGGCCACACATTTCGCCGCGTGGGTCGCATCCCCCCATTTAATCTCGTTATCGACGAAATAGCCCAGCAGGTAGGGATCTTCCACGTCACGCTTATGCGCAATCAACTCTGCCTCGATGGCGGCTCGGAAACTTGGATCGAAGGGATCCATAATGGGGAACCAGGGGCCGTCAGCGCCTTCGATCGGCGCACTGCGGATATCGAACCGGTCGATAAACGGCGTCCGGTCCATCCGGCAGATATCGATGTCGGATGAATTGGCAATGGTATTGAGCCCCCAGCTGCGCAGGCGTCTGTGGGCCAGATCCGACCATTGTTCCTTCCAGGAAGGTCCGTATTTACGGTAGAGATTGGCCGATGAGAAATCGAAGGTGGAATCTTCCTGCCAACGTTCATAATACGGAATCAGCAGCTGGTCGTTGGTGAAGCGGAACTGCCAGAGCGAATCGCCTTGGGCCGGAAGATATTCAAACATATAATTGCGTGAGGCCAGGTTGGCGCCGTGAAGCGGGGTCACGGCCGAGGATGCATTGACCCGGATGATGCCGTGGCTCCAGAACAGGCAGCCTTCCGGATCGATCATCCACCATTTCCCGTCAATTTTCTGCACCCGGAAATGGCCGGTTGCCTCAAAGCGGGGGCCGTCGGCCCAGCCGCCGAACCGGTTCCATCCAGACGGGCCGGGATTTGCTGCCAGATCTTTCTCCTCGGCGAGACGGGCCTTCTCCAGATCCTCCTCGCCGTGCGTCTTACCCGGCCAGTCCCTATGCTTAAACTGGCCGAAACGGTCAATCATCGGGAAAAAAGCGGCGCTGTCCAGTTGCATATAATCCGGCACGGGACGCTCTCCCGGGATAAAAACCGGATTCTCAATGCTCCAATGGCTGCCCGGATACTGCTTCCTGGAGAAGAAGCGGATCCGCCGGATGTCGCCCAGGTCCACCTCGTACTTAATGTGCTTGAATTCCCCGTAAGGGGTGGTACGCATAAGGGTTAGGAGGCGGTTAACCTCCGGATGAGGAATGTCACAGGGAAGATCCACCTCGAACGTAGCCTTCTCCCCGGGCGCAAGTTTGAACTGGTCTTCCGTTGTGCCGCGCGTCGGGCGGGCCGATAGGTCGGGCACTTCATTCTCAAGGAACACATACAGCGACAGATAATCGTCCGGATTGTCGTTGTGCACCGTAAAGCGGAGCTTGGCGTAGGGCCTCAGATCCCACTTCCCGTCAAGGGCGAACCCGCCTTCCACCTTCGTGGTGGTTACATCAATCCGGTTCCCTCCCACATCCAGAACGGATTCCTTCAGTGGCTCGGGCTGCATTTCCTCCGTAAAGAGCGGGAGCCTCTTCCCGCAGGAGGAGACAAGAAGGAGGGCCTGACAGCAAAGGGCGATAAATAACAGCGTTTTTCTCATAGCGTCAACTGTGGTATACTGTAGTTCAAATATACAAAAAAATAATCGAATACGATATCATATGGGCCCTCCATAGACCTAGAAATCTATATATCACTTTAATTCTGACTGTACCTGCAACGCACCGAAAATAGCTTCCAGCGCTTTGTGATGCCTGTTTTCACCGCCTTTCCTATTATAACCCCGCTTAATTCGTCCTTGCGTGAATAGGAAGTATGTTCACGATTGGGTATTTTCGCATTATCATGAGAAAAATATTCCTTTTACTATTTGCTTTCCTGCTTCCTTTTTCCGCCCTGGCGGACGGGTTCTCGCTTGCGGCCCTGCTCATATACACTGCCCGTGGTTTCAACGGAAGCCTCCTTGGCAAATATGGTCTTGTGGAGAAGTTTACCGGGATGTGCCTGGAAACCATGCATTTTGCCGACAGCCCCAATCAGGAACGTTTCCCTTCAACGGTTCTGCGTCCCGGCCAGACTTTTCGGAGCACGACGCAGTGGCGTTTTTACACCTTAGACGAATTTAGACTTTAATAACAATAGTATGCACAGGTTTTGTACTGCAGTTTTAGCGTTAGTCGCAACTTATGCCTTGTCGGCCCAGCCGCTCAGGGAATCCGTAACGTGGGATAATATCAAGGCGCATCCGGCGCCGCTGCCGGTCATCGGCGAAATACAGGCCAGGCCTTCGGTGCTGGACGCTCCCTCGCTGTGGTCCGTGGGTATGGAAACCATGGACCGGGATTATGCCGTCTTTGACAACTTCTCTGCATATATCGGCCAAACCGGAGTGGGTTACGGCCGGCTCCAGAGCGGTTGGGCCAAGACCGAACAAAAGAAGGGGAAATATAACTTCTCCTGGCTGGACGCCCACGTGGACGGTATGATAGAACGTGGTATTCGTCCCTGGATATGCCTTTGCTACGGCAATCCTCTGTATTCCCCGCACGGTCACGACCTCAATGCCAATCTGTTCGTACGGACCGCCAAGGTTATCAAGGAGGTTGATCCCGAGGCTATGGTCGCCGCCTTCGGGAGCTGCTCGCCGGACAGGGAATACATCAGGCAGGCGATGAAGGAGATAGAGCAGGCCGGGGGAGTACCGTATATGGACTGTCTGACCTACCACGCCTACTGCCCATTCCGGAGACCATCATCCCTGCCGTCAAACAACTGCGTTCAGACATTAACCAATACAGCCCGTCTATCCAGCTTATCCAGGGCGAAACGGGATGTCCGGCCCAGCTGGAATACGGACACGCCCTGAAAAATCTGGAATGGACCGAATACAGCCAGGCCAAATGGGACCTCAGGCAGGCGATGGTCCACTTCAGTATGGGAATTCCGTATTCTTTCTTTACGATGGTTGACCTGGACTACGGCTGGATGCTCCAGAGCTTTGGCCTGATTCGTATGAATGGAAACAAAAAACCCGTTTACCTGAGGCCAAAATTCCACGCGGTACAGCACGTCACCAGCATCTTTACGCCTGAACTGTCCGCCACCGACGAGGTCAAGGCGTCCGTCTCCGGCGACAGAGCATTCTTTTGCACCGGAATCCGCAAGGACGGAAAGAACATCGGATGCCTGATCTGGCTTTGCGGAGAACGCCCTTCCGACTCCCTCGAAAGGGCGCTACTGGATGTCCGTATCACTGGTGCCGAGATCATGGACCCGGTGTATGTGGACCTTGTTTCAGGCTATGTCCACAGCCTCACCTTTGACAGGGCTGCCGGCACCCTCGGTCTTAAAGCGCTTCCTCTTTGGGATGCTCCGGTGCTCATTATCGACCGGGCAGCAGTGCCTATCGCAGAATAAAAATACTTTAATTCGGACCATGCTTGCAACATACTGAAAAATAGCTTCCAGTATGCTGTATTGCGGTTTTCATGACGAATCCCGCTCCAAAAAACTTTATTTTCCCCTCGCGTGCATAGGAACATTGAAATTGGTTGGGTAAATTTGTTTTTGAAAACCACCGATTAATTCAACACTTCAATACCGTGAAAACAAAGAAAACAAACGAGTATCTTGCACCGACCACCGGGGTGCTACCCTTCCAGATGGAACAGATGATCTGCGTGTCGGTACAATCTTCCACAACCGACGACTTCATTCTCGAAGACAATGTAACCTTTGACCAACTATTTTAAAAATGAAAGCGCAATGAAAAATTACATTTACCTGTTTGCAATCGCGGCGCTTTCGCTCGCTGCCTGCTCCAAAGCCGAGAATGACATCACCGTCGAGAATTCCGGAAACGAACCCGCCGTGTCCGGCAGGACTATCAGTTTCAACTGCGAGTATCCAGTTCCTCAAGGCAATTCCGACGCGGACGTTAAAACCACCATTGACGATCAAGGCCATGTTTCTTGGGAAGCAGGTGATAAAATCACGGTCTATTACCTGCACGAAGGCGTGCCTCAGAAAAGGACCGCTACGGCAATAAGTGCCGGCAAGAGCAGCACTTTCACCGCAACACTTCCCGATGGCCATGACCCCGACCACTTTTGGGCCGCCTATCCCGCCGAAAGCGGAACGCTGACCTACGAAGGTGGTAATGAGAGTTTCACAATCACCGTAGGCGAAACTGACGGCTCTTTCAAAGGAGCAAACTTCATGGCCGCATATTCGACGGCGGCTGCAAAAACCTTTGCTTTCAGGAATGCTGTGGGCATAGTCCGCCTTGCCCTTCCTGCCGGTGGTGTCATAAGTCACGCTGGTACCGATTACACCATTACGAAAATCCGTCTCAAAGGCAAGGAGACGTCCATTCGCAGCTGTGGCAACGCTGTCGTAAATGTTAGCGAAGGTGCCGTAAGCAGCTATACTTATCCCACCGAAAGCGGTGCTCAGAGCGCACAGGTCGCGCTGACTGACGATGTTCGTTCTTCCGGTTATGCTTACATCGCGTCGTATCCCGGAACGATGACAAACGGCTTTGGTGTCAGGTATTATTCCGGTGAAGGTAATATCCCTGGTATTATCACCAAAGACACGCCTGTCACCATTACGGCCGGCAACATAAAGCCGCTCTCTGACCTCACCCCCCGCATTGTATGGGATTACTATGTCTCTGCTACGGGCAGTGGTGACGGATTGAGTGACGCCTCGCCGATGTCACTTGCCTCTTTCAAGCCCCTGCTTGACAACGGCAACTCTTACACAGCCTACGCGAACTATCTAAACGGCACCACAATTCACTTTGCCTCAGGCGATTATGCAATTTCCGAAGAGTTGTTGTTAAATTTCCGGGATGCAACGGAAATGACAATTGACGGTAACGGCGCCGTACTTGACGGAGGATCCTCATCACGTATCTTAAAGATTACGACAAATGTTACATTGGATATCAGCAACCTGACATTTACAAACGCAGTGGTGAGCGGAAGCGAACAGGGCGGCGCGGTCGTGATTAACTATAAAACAAGTGACATCAATTTTACAGGCTGTACCTTCTCGAACAATTCTGCCGTTAACGCAGGGGCTGTTTTGATAAAAGGCACCTCTGATTCAACAGATGATAATTTTAAAGTCTCGTTTACAAACTGTCTTTTCTCCGCGAACACAGCCATGTCCACTTCTACAACTGGAGGCGGCGCAATCGTCGTCGGCTCCACAACTGCCGGAGGTCTTGTCACTTTCAACAATTGCCGGTTCGATCAAAATGTAGCCAGTCAAGGAACATCTTTGTACACTACGGCATCTGCGGCCATATTCTTCAATGGATGTACTTTCTATCAGGACAAAGCTCCGGTTATAAGTAATAGCGGCATCAATGGTTACGCCATTTACTCGAACAACGAAAATGGACGGCTGGGACTCAACAACTGCACGATGCAGGCACTCAACAGTAGCTCAAGCTATAATAACACTACAAACGGAACATTAATACGTTCTAGTGGATACGGTGTCATTGCCAATACTACAATTTGGAACTCTGGACAAATGGCCAAGAGAGCAAGTGTCTTTATCGGAAGAGGCTCTACTGCCGGAGCAGAAAATAACCCTGGCGACAACATTATTGTCAACACCGTAATACACCAAAAGAGCGCGACCTATAATGCACTCTTCTTTAACGACAACTATTACCTGTCTGTCCTGCACTCCTTCTTCGATGGTATTAACGGGACGCAATCCGACGGTCATCAGGTTGTTTCTAACTGTCACAATTGGGGAGAGGGGAATAATAGTGCTCCTGCCGGGGCTGGCAATAAAACCAACCAAGATCACAACGGCATTAAGCAAAACTATTACACCTGGACTTTCAACGCCGCGCAATATCCGGATTACACTCCGGCCACGCTGGGTTATGTAAAAACAGCCATCGGCAACACCAATGGAATCGGTACGCTATTCTATAACTGGCTTGAATCAATAGGTGCTTTGGACACGGATATCATGGGACGAAGCCGCGGTTCTTCCGACTCTGCTTTACAGTGTCCTGGTTCTTATCATCAAGCTTGGGTGCAATAGCGTCTTTTAACCTTCGTAAACTCACAATCCCCGCGGCACGTGCAAGACTCACCGCGGGGATTCTTTCATTTCCGTATTCGTCGGACGCTTACGTCAGAAGGTAGTGCGGCGCACGAGGTGAAAGGGGTTGTGCTCCTTGCGCAGAGTTCCGGAGATGATCATTTCTGCGGCTGTACGCCCCATGGCGGGGAAGTCGGTGGAAAGGGTGGTAAGACCGCCCAGCACCACCTCGTTCAGTGGAAATTCGTTGTAGGAAATGATGCGGACGTCCCGGCCGGGTTCCAAGCCCGACTCGCTTATGCGGCGCGCCAGAAGGGCCAGCCCGCTGTCCAGCTGGCTGTTAAGAACCAGCACCACATCTCCCTTTTCAAGATGCTCCGGAACGCCGCTGTAGACGGATACCTGTATGCCGGTAGTTTCGGCAAATTCGTACACCGATTCCAGGATGACGCTGCCGTATAGGCTTTGGGGAAGCACCACGACCTTGAGACGGGGGCCCATATCGGCCACGCCCTGGAGAAGTCCCTCGCAGGCGTCGTGTCGGAAGTCCTGATAAACAACACCATAATTGCCCGGCACAGCCTGCAGCCAATTGTCTATCATCACCAGCTTGCGGTTGGGAATGCGGGAGAGAAGCTTCGCGGCTCTGGACTGCGAACGGCCGTCCAGGGAAAAGTGAGGGCTCACCACATAATAGTCATAACGGTCCAGATGCCGGTCCAGATAGTATTCCAGCACGTCCAGGTTCTGACCGTGCAGCAGGATGGTGATGTGGACGCTGGCGCCCAGGGCTTCCTGGAAAGCCTGCAGCAGAATTTGGTTGTACACGCTTTGCTTGTCCAGGATGAGCAGTATTTCCCGCTGACCCGCTTCCCGACGGCCCGCCACGAAGATGCCCTTTCCCTGCTGGGCGATGAGCAGCCCCTCCCGCAGCAGCTGGTTGTAGGCCTTCTTGGTGGTCTCTCGGGAAATGTCCAAAGCGATGGCCAGCTGGTTCAAGGAGGGAAGCAGCTGGCCCGGAGGCAGCGTTCCTTCCCGTATCTGGCTGCGAATCTGTTCGCAGATTTGCTTGTACAGCGGGGTGTTGCTCTGCTTGTTGATGCGGATGTTCATGCTGCAAAGTTACAAAACAGATTTGAATAACTGTGGTGTGGTGTGGTGCGAATTAGCGAAAACGCCTTACCTTTGTAAAAAATCAAGCGCAAGATATGAAAAAGAGCTGGTACAAATGGGAGGTCCTCCTGCTGCTTTGGATGGCTTACCTCCTCAATCAGGGAGATCGCCAGGTGTTTAACACCGTGCTTCCCGCCATCAGGGATGCCCTTAACCTCACCGACACCTCGGTGGGCCTCATCGCCACCATTTTCAACCTTTTCTATGCCCTTATGGTGCCCGTGGGCGGCTGGGCGGGAGACCGCTTCTCCCGCAAGTGGGTAACCACCATCAGCATTCTGTTCTGGAGCGTGGCCACCATGTTCACGGGCCTTGCCACCAGCTTCATGTGGCTGGTTATCCTGCGCTCTGTAGCAACGGGCGGTGGAGAGGCCTTCTTCGGCCCGGCCAACTATTCCCTGCTGGGTCAATACCACACTGACACCCGCGCAAGGGCTATGTCCATCCACCAGACCGCCTACTACGTTGGCGTTATCCTGGCCGGTTGGCTGGCGGGCCTGATTGCCGACAAGATGGGCTGGAAGTACTCCTTCATCATCTTCGGCGCTGCCGGCATAGTTTGGGGTATCCTGATGATTTTCCGCCTGAAGGATTATCCGAAGGAGGTGCCCGATCAAGTCGGGCATGACGGCGCAGCCCCCGGACATGACGAATCGTCATTGCCGGCTCCGACCGGCAATCTCCCGAAGCCCGGCTTCTTCGACGGCTTCAGGACGGTATTCACAACCCCGACGGCCCTTATGCTCACCATCGGCTTCAGCGGCCTTATCTTCGTGATCACCGGCTACATGACCTGGGTCCCGGCCTACCTGCAGGAAGAGTTTGGGCAAAGCCAGGCATCGGCTGGCTTCAATTCCATGTTCTGGACCTACGTGGCGGCCTTTGTCGGCGTACTTCTGGCCGGCTCGCTCAGCGATAAACTGGCCTGCAAGTCCAACAAGGCACGCATGCTGCTGCAGGCCGCAGGTCTGGTGGGCGGCGCCGTATTCCTCTTCCTGATGGGCGGCCATCCCGGCCTGGTGCTGCTGTACTTCAGCTTTGCCGGCTGGGGCTTCTTCCGGGCCTTTTTCGACGCCAACACTTATGCCGTCCTGTACGACGTAACCCCGGAACGCCTGCACGCCAGCTGCTCCAGCGCTATGATCATGACCGGCTTCGCGGTAGGTGCCCTGGCTCCCGTAGTGCTGGGTGCCATGAAGGAAAGCATGGGCAGCCTGAGCGCCACCTTCCCCATCCTGGGCATCATTTGGGTGGTGTGCGGCATCCTTATGGCCGTAGTGGCCTATACTTCTTACCAGAAAGACTACAACAAAAACCACTGATATGAAAGCACAGCAGAAAAACAGAAAGGCGAAGGCAGGACTGCTCCTTATCGCTTCGCCCCGTTTTAAAAACCTCTATGGACCCAAGCGCGGCACCTATGGTGAACGCAAGGACAAAGTGGTGAAAGAAATCAAGGCCACCATGGAGGACTTCCTGGACCTGGTGGACCCCGGCATCGTATACGAAAGGGAAGACGCCGAAAAAGCCCTCAAACTCTTTTTCGACGAAGGCGTGGACTTCGTCTATGCCGAATTCCTGAGCTGGAGCGAAGACTTTGCCTGGATCCGCTTCCTTCGCGACTGCCCTGAAATGCCCATCCTCTTCTGCAATGTGGCAAAACCCCGTATGACCTTCGAAACCACCCTGGACGAGGATGACTTTGTAGACTACCTGTGCGCTGGCACCCTTGTTGGCAGCCTGGAAGGTTCCGGCGACGTTGTCCGCACAGGTCGAAAGAACGTTAAGACCGTCATGGGCACGCGTGAAGAAATTACGGAAAAAGTTAAAGTCTACGCTTCCGCCGCCCGCGTTCGCAGCATCCTGCGCCATTCCAACGTGGGTCTCATGGCAAACATGAACGAGGCCATGTGGAGCACCTACATCGACAATTATGACCTCTTCACCAAAATAGGCCCGGAAATCCACTATCTCCCGTATTCCGACTACGGAACCGAGATTGAGAGCCTTACGGACGAAGAGGTGAAGGCCTATGCCGACGAACTTACTTCCAAATACAAGATGATGGAAGATGTGGAATACGACAAGTTTATCGGCTGCGTAAAGGCCACCCTGGCCATCAAGAAGCTGGCCCAGAAGAACGACATCGACTGCTATGTGTACAACGACATTGACCAGGCCACCTTCCGCACCGCCGGCTGCCGCGCAGGCTTCTACCCGAACTGGTTCAACGAAAACGTCTCCGTCCTGGTGCCGGAGGCCGATATCGGCGCGGGTCTCATTACCTATATTTTAAAGCTCCTGAGCGGAAAGAACGTCAACTTCATCGAACCGTTCCATATCGAGGACGATTTCGGAACCTTCGCGGGCGGCCACGCCGGTCCCAACGACCACAACGACCCCGCATGGCAGCAGAACGTGATCATCTCCCGCGACGTGCGCTTTGCAAAGACCAGCTGGAAGTACGCCGGCGCTCCCTTTGCGTGGTATCGCTTCAGCCCCGGCATGAAGACCGTGGCCGGCCTCTATGAGCAGGACGGCAAGTACAAACTGATTACCTTCATGGCCGAGAGCCTGAGCGAGAAAGATACGCCGCAGAGTGCCAAAAAGCACCTCCTGGCTACTTACAGCCACACAATCTTCAAACCGGTAGTACCTGCCAAGGAACTCTGGGAAAAGGTGCTTAACATTGGAGCAACACAGCACTACGCAATAGTTGACGGCGACTGGCGCGAGCAACTCCGCGATTTTGCAGAAATTATGGGATTTGAATTTTATAATATTAAATAGTTGGTAGTTTATGTCATTCATGTACAACCCGTTCCCCTTTCACGACCCTAAACCCGTGAACAGGCCGGAACTCAGCCAAAAGACCATCGATTCCATTGTTGGCGGCGGCACGCCGATTGTAGCCAAGAAGTTCATTACCTCCATTGCCGATAAAGTGCGAAAGGAAGGCGCCATCGTGGCATTCGACGGCTACACCACCACAAAGTTCGACCTTATGGTGAGCCTTCTTGCCCGCGAGTGTGCTGTACTCGATTTCAAGATAGAGTTTGTAGACAGCGCCGCACGCACTTTCAAAAGCGGAGAAGAGATTGACGCCATCATCGACCCGCTCCTTATCTGGGACAAGAAGATAGACCCTACGCTTCTCTACGGTAAAGTGTATCACGGCGGTTACATCGGTCTGATGGATCCTGCCAAGGTTGAGGCCTTCAAGAAGGAGATACCTGCGCTTAAGGCTCCCGGAACGCTGGTCCTGGTGTACGGCTACGGCTCCCTGATCAGGGAATTCCGCCCGATGTACGACATTAAGTGCTGGTTCGACATCACTCCCATGAACAGCATGCTGCGCATCCGGGCGGGGGAATATGCAAATATCGGCAAGAAGCACACGGGCATCATCAATCGTACCATTCGCCGTTGCTATTACTGCGACTTCGAGAACGCCGTGCAGCTGCGCAAGGAGCTGTTTGCCGGCGGAGAACTTGACTGGTACATCCTGGACAACGATCGCGCCAACCTGCAGATGATGCCCTTTGAGACTTTCGCCGACGTATGCGCCCAGCTTGTAAAATATCCCTTCCGCGCAAAGCCCTGCTATCTGGAAGGTGTCTGGGGCGGTTCCTATATGAAGGAACGCCGCCATCTGCCGGAGAAGATGCGAAACGCCGCCTGGGTATTCGACTTCATACCCATGGAGGTTTCAGTGCTGGTCGAAGCAGGGAAAGAGATGCTGGACATCAACTACTGCTCCTTTGTTCATAAGGAGGGCGTGAACCTGATGGGCGAAAAGTGTGTCAGGAAGTACAGGGGCTATTTCCCCATCCGCTTCAACTGGGACGACAGCTATCATTCAACCGGCAATATGTCCATCCAGTGCCATTCCGGCGGCAAGTTCAACGTGGAGAATTACAACGAGTTCGGACGTCAGGATGAGAGTTATTACGTAGTCATCACCGGCCACGAAGCCAAGACCTTCATCGGCTTCCGGGACGATGCCGACATTCCGCAGTTTTTCAAGGAGATCGAGGCGGCCGACACGCAGCATGATCCCTGCGACTATATGAAGTACGTGAGCTATGAGGAGTCCAAGCCTGGCCTCCAGGTGATGCTCCCTGCAGGGACCATCCACTCCAGCGGCCGCAACCAGGTAATCCTGGAGATAGGCTCGCTTACCATCGGCTCATATACCTATAAGATGTACGACTACCTCCGTCTGGACTTTGACGGCAAGCAGCGCCCCATCCACACCCATCTGGGAGAGATGAACGTCCGTCAGGACCGCCGCTACAGCGTGATCCACGACCCGAACAGCCCGGAATACATCGTGCAGAAACCGCGTCTGGACTGCGAAGGGGAGGGTTGGCAGGAGTATATCTTGGGAGAGAATCCCCAGATGTACATCTCCCTTAGAAGACTGGAATTCGAGAAACAGTGCGAACAGGACACCAAGGGCGAAAAGTTCCACGTGCTCACGCTGGTGGACGGCGACCACGTCAGGATCCGCAGCGTGGAACATCCCGAGCGTTACTTCGACCTGGACTTCATGGAAATCGCCTGCGTCCCGGCCGATATGGGAAAATACGTGATCGAGAACCTGGGCAAGGAGCCCATCCGTGTTCACAAGACCTGCCTTAGAGATGGCTACGAAAACGATCCTGCTTGATGTAGGCGGCACTTTTATCAAGTGCTCCGACGGACGGGAAATCCCTATAGACAGCGCTGGCACCAGGGAGAGCATCGTCTCCTCCCTGCGTGCCGCCGTGGGGAACGCCTCTTCCGTCGCCGTGGCCATTCCCGGTCCCTTTGACTATGAAAACGGGATTTTCCTGATGAAGCATAAGTTCGCCGCAGTGTACGGGGAACGTTTTGCAGAGATTGCCGGTTGCGCCGGCAATGACGTTCCTTGTCATGCCCGGCTTGACCGGGCATCTTACCGCTTCATTCACGACGTGAACTGCATGCTGCTGGGTGCCCTGCAGGACCAGGAATTGAAGAAGTACCGCCGCATTGCCCTTGTGACACTGGGAACCGGCCTGGGCTTTACCTTTGCCGTGGACGGTGTCATTCAGAGCAACGAGATGGGATCGCCGGCCGTTCCGCTGTACAACCGGCCATACAAGGGCGGCATCGCCGAGGATTACGCCTCCAAGCGCGGTGCCATGCGCGCCTGGAGTGAAGTTACCGGAAAGCCCTGGCCGGCAGGGCAGAGCGTTAAGGACATTGTGAAGACCCGGGCGGGCGAAGCGGCTTTCGCCCTGATGGGCGGGCGTCTTGGAGAGGCCGCAGCGCCGCTGTTGCGGGAGTTTGGCATTGAGTGCCTGCTTCTGGGGGGCCAGATAGTCAAGTCTTTCCATCTTATGGAGTCCACCCTTCGTGAGAGCCTTTTGACAGTATCGTCCCTCCGTTGCATTGCCCCGCTGCCTAATCTGGATGATGCCACGTTCAAAGGACTGGAAACTTTACTATGATTATACTTTCGTGCGGAAGCCTGGAGGTGGAACTCTGCCACCCCGGAGAATACTATCAGGGCACCCGCTTTGACCGGGCGGGTGTCTTCCGCCGCATCGTAAAAGACGGTTATGTGTATGCCGACGAGTGGTTTGACCACCAGGACCCATACCGGCACGACAGGGTATGTGGTCTGAGCGAGGAATTTGTAACGAATCAGATCCGTGAGGGCCTCCTTTGCAAGATAGGGGTCGGACTGTTGAGAATCCCGCAAGGAGAGCCGTACGATCGTTTTAAACTATATGAAATAGCAGAAGAAGGTTCCTGGAGTGTGGAAAATACGGAAACTGAAGCCATCTACAGGCATATTCTTCCCGGATGGTACAGCTACGTGAAGCGCATTGTCCTCAAAGATGCAGACACATTGAAAATAGCCCATATGCTTGAATGGAAGGCCGAAACGCCATTCAACGGCTACTCATACAACCACAATTTCCTGACGTTCAACAATACCCCTGTAGGACCTGGCCGTCGAGTTGAGTTTCCCTGGAAACCGGAGGCCAGGTGGCGGCACCACTATAACAATGCCGGCTTCGAAGGAAATGCCATTGCCTTCTACGGCCCGGTGTCTCTGACCGATTCTGTTTTTTGCGACTGCCTGAAGGGTGCAAACGGAGAGAGCCAGTTTAACTTCATCGTAAAGGAAGGGGTGAGAGCTGTTCACATACAAAGCCAGGAGCCCGTTCAAGATTGCGTCTTCTGGTCCAATCCACGCGTTGCCTGCATAGAACCCTACATATCCCTGGACCTTAATCCTGGCACTTGTGCCAACTGGTGCTACTGCTATCGCTTCCTTTAACCTCTCCGCCGGGCCCTCCGGCCTGCGCAAACACTATATCACCTCAATATCACCCGAGGCAATCCAACCCTGGCGGCCGTCGGCCAGTTCGATGTTGGAGAAGCTGGAGACGTTGTCCAGGATGCGCACGCGGGTGCCTTCGTGGAGGATGAACAGGTCCTTGGCGCTGTCGGCCGAAGGGGAACTCTTGACGCTGGAAACCGGACGCATCACAATGGCCATGTCCTGGCGCTCGGCCTCAGTCTTCTGCCACTGGGCGAAGTCCCAGCCCAGGAAGGCGAGGATAAGCGTGACGATAGCGGAAAAAAAGCCCAGCCGGCGCTGACCGGGGGTGCGTCCCATCAGGAACAACAGCACCAGGCCCACGGTGAGGGCGAAGAACACCACGCACAGTACGGCCCAGGTGTCCGACGGGAGCAGGTAGCACAGGGCGTGCCCCCACTGCTCGAAGAAAATCTCCGGCACCTCGTCAATCTTGTCCTGCGTCTGCGCCTTGGCAAACATCAGGTTGTAGCGTACATCGGCATCGGAAGGGTCCAGCCGCAGGGCACGCTCGTACCAGAGGATGGCCGGGGCAATCTCCCCGGTTTTGAAATAGGCGTTGCCCAGGTTGTAGTACAGTTCACGGGACATCAGGCCAGTGGCGCGAACGTCTTCCCAGTCCTGCAGGGCCTGGTCATAGTTGCCATCGGTATAGGCCTGGACGCCGGCGTTCCACAGGGAGTCCGGATAGGAGGTCTGCGCCTGGGCGGCAAAAGGAAGGCCTACGAGCAGCAAAAGTGCCAGCGCAGTGGCCTTGAGGGGTGTTTTCTTCATGGATGCGTCAATGGCGGTAATGAGTTTTACGGCCTTCTCGTAGTGGGCGTTCATGGCATCGTGGCCGGCGGCCGGGGAGTAACGGGCTTCCTCGCAGGCGGCGAGCAACTCCACAAACTCCGTAGCCGTTGCCTCCGGAACGCTGCCGGCAAGGAGCGCCGCGCGGATGTTTTCCTGGTTTTGTTCGGCCATATCCATGGCCAGTTTGTCCCCAATAAAGCCCACCAGCGAACGGTGGAGCTCCTCATAGAAGGCTGTGTACAGGTCTTTTTGCAGGAATTCGCGGGCGGTGGACAGCCGCTTGAGCGCCATGCGGGTGGCCTTGCGGTTACGCGTTCCGGCAACGTCTGCCCGGCGGGCGGCGGCTTTGCGGAAGCCCAGCCAGCAGCCTACGCCGGCAAGCAGGAGGGCTAACAAACTGAACCACCAGCCTTTGGAATACACCACAAAGCCTTTGGGCTCCGCCAGGTGGGTCTTGGTGCGGATAAAGCGGATGTCCTCACCCAGGTTCTTGACGCCCTTGCGGTCCACTACCAGCGTGCTTCCCTGGCTGGCGGCCGGGGCGCCGGCACTAGCCGAACGGGCCACTTTGAGGGGCAAGGCAGGCGTGGAGACGGTCTCGTAGCGGCGCTGCTTCACGTCATAGTAACTGTAGTGGAGCGGGCCCACGGTGAAGTCCCCGTGGCTGCGCGGAATAAACGGATACTCAAAGGTTTTGCTGCCCGTGGTGCCGCTTTTGTCGGTGTTCACGGTGGTTTTTACGTCGTACACCTCAAAGTCCGGCGGGAAATTCACCTTGGGAGCTTCCAGGAGGGCGATATTACCCTTGCCGGAAACGGTGACTAGCAGCGACGCGGCGTCGTGTGTTTTCAGGGAATCCTTAGTCAGACTGGCCTTGACGGTGAAATCACCCACGCCACCGCCAAAGGAGGCCGGAGCACCGGCGGGAAGCGCCTGCACATGCAGGGTGGCCGCTTTGGTGGAGACCCGCTGGCGGGTGGTCACATAGTCGTTGCCAAAGAAATCGTCAAAAATGGAACCGGAGCCGGTGCGGCGGCGCTGTACATTGACCAGACACACAATCTCTGCCGGGTCGATAGGCTGGTCGCCGGACTTCTGCGGAATGAGCACCCATCGGCGCAACACGGCGGCGTTGTACATGACGCCGTCCACCTGCTCCCGCTGGAACTCAATGTTGGACGGGGTGTCCACCTCCTGGCTCCAGAAACCCTTGAAAGCGGGGAATTTGGCATTTTCGAAGCCCACCAGGTTGGCCCGATGGTAGATTTTCAGGGTGGCGGTGACGGGTTCGCCCACCACCACCGAACTGCGGCTCAGCGACAAGCGCATAAAGATGTCACTCTCTCCGCGGGCGGCCTGGGCCTGCTGCTGCGCGCCTTGGCTCTGCCCTTGCGCGGGTTGTGCCTGCTGCCCGGAGGCGCCTGATCCGCTGGCGACCACCTGGATGGAAACGGGGTTGGACTGCACCTGCGTGCCTTTGATCTTGGCAACGGCCGGCCGGATGGTCAGGGTGCCGGTTTTTCGCGCCTGCAGGATATAGGTATAGGAGGTTTGGGACGAACGGGTGGTTTTCCCGTTGATCATCTGGATGCTGGTGGAGGTGCCTTTCTGCGGGCCCCATACCACGGTAAAATCGTCACCGGCTTCCCACTGGAAGTCCGAGGGCGCGTGCTCTCCTTCTACCACGAACACCACGTTGAAGCGTTCGTCCTGTTCTACAATGTTGTGTACCTCTACCCGCATGCTGGGCTGGGCCCATGCGGTGAGCGCTGCGAGCATGGCGGTGAAGATTGCAAAGATTCGTCTCATACTACCAATTCTTTTCCTTCTGGCGGGACTTCAGGGCCTGGGCCTTTTTCTCGTCCACTTTTTCCTGGGTCTGTTTCTCTTTATCCTGGATGGCCTGGAGCAGCTGCTGGGCCTGCTGGGGACTCAGCTGTTGCTGCTGGTCCTGCTGCTGTTGTTGCTGTTGCTGGTCCTGCTGATTTTGTTGCTGGTCCTGCTGATTTTGCTGCTGATCCTGGTTTTGATTCTGGTCCTGCTGGTCCTGATTCTGATTTTGGTCCTGATTCTGATCGTTGTTCTGATCTTGATTCTGATCCTGTTGTTGCTGGTCCTGCTGGTCCTGATTTTGGTTCTGGTCCTGGTTCTGGTTCTGCTGCTGTTCCATCAGCTTGTTGCGGGCGTAGATGTAGTTTTCCTTGGCCTCCAGATCTCCCGGACGCCGGCGCAGGCTTTCCTTGAACATGTTTACGGCCGTCTGCCAGTCCTGCTGGGCCAGGGCGACATCGCCCCGGTTGAAATAATAATCGGCGGCGAAGGGTTCCTCGCCGGCGGTGAGCTGCACGGCGTCCAGCTGCTTGGCAGCTTCCTCCAGGTTTTCCTGCCGATACAGGTTGTTGGCCAGGTTGTAATGTGCCGCGACGGATGCGGTGTCCAGCATCAGCGCCTTGCGGTAGCTGATGTCGGCCGCGGCATAGTCTTTCTTTTTGAACTGCCGGTTGCCTTTGCGAAGGTCTGCCTTTTGACCGAAAACGGCCACCGAGCAGCACAGCGCCAGGGTTATGCACAAAAACTTCCTCATACTTCGAACAGTTTGCGGCGGGGCTTGCGCTCGCCGATAAGCATCTGAATCACAAACAGCAGCAGCGCCACGCCAAAGAAGTACATATACTGCTCGTCGTACTCCTCGAACACCACGCTGCCAAATTCTTCGTCCTCCATGCGGCGGATATCCTGGACGATGGGATTCAGGCCGAATTCCTCGCCGCCGGCATGGATGTAGGCGCCGCCGCCGGCCTTGGCCACATCCCGGAGCATCTGCTCATTGAGTTTGGTGACCACAATCTCGCCGTCTTTGTCCCGGAGAAGGCCGCCGTCCATTGGAATGGGCTGGCCTTCTGCAGAACCTACGCCGATGGTATATACCTTGATGCCCAGTTCCGCCGCCTGCCGGGCCGCGCCTACGGCGTCATCCTCGTGGTTCTCACCGTCGGAGATGACCACAATGACACGGCTCTTTTCGCTTTGCGCGCTAAAACTCTTAATACATAGGCGTATGGCGTCTCCAATGGCCGTTCCCTGCACGGGGATGGAACCGGTGTCGATGCTCCCGAGGAACATCTTGGCGCTCACGTAGTCGGTGGTGACCGGAAGCTGCACAAAGGACGTACCGGCAAAGATAACCAGGCCGATCCGGTCCTCCTGCAGGCGGTCTGTCAGGCGGGAAATGGCCAGTTTGGCGCGCTCCAGGCGGTTTGGGGAGTAGTCCTGGGCCAGCATGGAATTGGATACGTCCAGCGCCACGATAATCTCTGCGCCTTTGGTCTTGCGTTCCGCCAGGCGGGCGCCCGTACGCGGCCGGGCCAGACCCACTATAAAGAAGGCGAAGGCCAGGCAGAACAGTCCCATGCGAACCCACCCCTTGCTGCGGGAGCGGGAAGGCATCAGGGCCTCTACCAGGGCAGGGTCTCCCAAGGCTTTGACGCGTTTGCCGCGGAGGTAGCGCAACAGGGCATAGCCCACGAGGAATACCGGAATGAGCAGCAGCAAATACAGATACTGGTAATTGGCAAACATTAACATTACGGTAACCTCCTTATGATGGCAAGCAGCAGCACTTCCAGTAACAGGCACACGAGCGCTGCCAGCGCGTAGTTGGTGAACAAATCTTTGTAAACGGGGAAGGAATCCACCGACGTGCGGGTCTTTTCCATCTGGCCAATTTCTGCGTAAATCTCTGCCAGCTTGGTGTTGTCGGTGGCGCGGAAATAGCGTCCGCCGGTGCCGTCGGCAATGGTTTGCAGCAGGGCCTCGTCAATCTCTACGGGGATGTTCTGCAGCTCAATGCCCCAGGGTGTTTGCACAGGGTAGGGAGCGGTGCCGTTAGCACCTACACCAATGGTATAAACCCTTATGCCATAGGTTTTTGCAATCTCCGTGGCCATGGAAGGGTCAATCTCGCCCATGTTGTTTACACCGTCGGTGAGGAGAATCACCACGCGGCTCTTGGCGTCGGAATCCTTCAGGCGCGCAACCGCCGTGGCAAGGCCATTGCCAATGGCAGTACCATCCTCAATGAGGTCCGTCTGCACTTCCTTCATCAGGTTGATAAGGGTGGCACGGTCCGTGGTCAGGGGGCACTGGGTGTAGCTCTCACCGGCAAATACCACAATGCCCATGCGGTCGCTGGGACGCTGCGCAATGAACTCAATGGCAATGTCTTTGGCGGCGCTCAGGCGGTCCGGCGTAAAGTCGCGGGCCAGCATGGAGGTACTCACGTCCATGGTGAACAGGATGTCGATTCCCTCCGTATCCACCTTTTCCACCTGGGTGGAGGAGCGGGGACGGGCGATGGCCACAATGATGAGGCTGAGCGCAGCGATGCGCAGCACAAAGGGCAGGTGCAGGAGAATCTCGAAAACGGAGCGGCCGCCGGCGGTCCAGGCGTCCAGTTTGGATACCCTGAGGTGCACGCGGCGGTTGCGAATTTCCAGATACAGGTACCGGAGTACCAGCAGCACCGGAATGGCCAGCAGGAACAGAAGGTAGGGATACTCAAAATACATAGCCTATGCCTCCTTTCCGTCATTGCCGGCCTGACCGGCAATCTCTTGCTGATAAGTAGCTGTTACAAAGCCGATTGCCTGTGGCAGCACCTGGGCGTTTTCTTCTTCCGTGGCGGTGTACTTGGCAAACTTGACAAAGTCTGCCCGCTCAAAGAGCGCCTTCATCTCCTGATAGAGCTCCGGCGGGATGTCGCTGCCTTTAAGGTCCGCAAAAATCTCCGCCGTGGTCATTTCCATGGCGCTTACCCCGTAACGGGATACAATATATTCCCGCAGGGCGTCCGTGACGCCGGAGTAAAAGAGCTTTTGCTGGTCTGCCTTCCAGTATTTGTCTCCGCGATAGCGGTCCAGTTTGCGCAGGGCCTTGATATGGGCGGGCTCTGCGTCTTCCTTCTCCCGTACGGCCTTTCTTCTGTGAAGCAGCCACTGGACAAACAGGTAAATAAGGCCGATGACCACCAGCGCCCCGAATACCCAGGGTGCTACCTCCTTGAAGGTGTAGGGGAACTTTACCTGGTCCTTGATGTCGTGGGCCTGGAAGCTTCCCATGTCCACCGGTAACTCGTTGACCACCAGCGGCTCTGCGGGGGCCTTGAATACCAGGGTGTCGCCACCGAGCAGCACCGGAATGTCCGGGAGCTCATAGCTGCCGCCCCACCAGGTGGTGAGGATGTGGGAGGCTTTGATGGTGTACAGGCCTGTCTTTTTTACCTTGACGGAATCCAGCTGCCAGTCTCCCACAAACTCGATGGGGCTGTCTTTCTCCGTCTGGATTTCCGGAAGGGCGAGGGGAGTGCCTTCCGCTACGTCCTTGAGCTCCACGCCATAGCGGAACTGGTCCGCTACCAGCACGGAATCCCGCTTTTGCAGCGGCTCCAGGAAGGCTTCCCCGCCTTCTTTACGGAGACCTTCCGCGCCGGCCGTAAGGCTTCCCACGAGCAGCAGGAGGGGTATGATGCGTTTTGTAGTATTCATCATCTTCTGTGGAATAATGCCATGAGGCTGCGCACGTAATCTTCGTTGGTGCTCACATCCACATGGTCAACCTGGTATTTGAGCAGCAGGCGGTCTGCCGTGCCCGTTGCCGTACGGAACCAGTTCTCATAGGCGGCGCGGACGCTGCGTGAGCCGGTGTTGATCCAGCGCGAGGCACCGGTTTCCGCATCTTTGGCATGCACGATACCCACGTTGGGGATGCATTTTTCCCGCGGGTCGTTCACGCGGATGACGGAGACGTCATGGCGGTTCACGGCCACTTTCAGGGCATCCTCGTAGCGCGGGGTGCCATCGGCCCGGGTATCCAGCATGTCGCTGAGCACAAAGGCGGTGCATTTTTTCTTGATGGCATTGGTCAGGTAGCGCAGGGCTTCGCCAATGTCCGTGCCGTCGTGCTGGGGCTGGTATTCCAGCATTTCGCGGATAATATGCAAAAAATGCGTGCGGCCCTTAGCCGGCGGGATGAACTTTTCCACCCGGTCGCTGAACAGGATGCAGCCCACTTTGTCGTTGTTGAGGATGGCGCTGAAGGAGAGCGTGGCGGCAATCTCCGCAATTTGCTCGCGTTTGGTCTTGCCCTGTGTGCCGAACAGGCCGCTGCGGGAAATATCCACCAGCAGCACCACGGTGAGCTCACGCTCCTCTTCAAAGACCTTCACGTACGGGGCGCTCATGCGGGCCGTAACGTTCCAGTCCATGTTGCGGACATCGTCCCCGTACTGATATTCGCGCACCTCGCTGAAGGCCATGCCGCGTCCCTTGAACGCAGAATGGTACTCACCGGCAAAAATCTGGTGGCTCAGCGCTTTGGTCCGAATCTCAATCTTGCGGACTTTCTTGATTAACTCTTCTGGTGTCATAGACAGCTGTCATTCCGAGCGAAGTCGAGGAATCTCCTTAAGGGACGATAACCGCGTTGATAATCTTCTCGATAATTTGTTCGGGCGTAACATTTTCTGCCTCAGCTTCATACGTGAGGCCGATACGGTGACGCAGCACTTCGTTGCAGACGGCCCGGACGTCTTCCGGAATCACGTAGCCGCGGCGCTTGATGAAGGCATAGGCCTTGGACGCCATGGCCAGGGAAATGC
>CAMZCW010000004.1 GCA_947305045.1 uncultured Bacteroidales bacterium
ATATGGGGCTGATTATGGACGGCCGCATGGAAACCCTGGATAACGGCTATTTCCCTACCAAGGGCGTGTCCGTAGGGCTTCGCGCAGAGGCTATTTCCGATGTGCGGAGGTGGGGAGCCGGCGAGTTCCCGCTCAATATCATCGCTGCCCTGGACGGTAAATTCCCCGCTACATTTGGCCGATTCACCCTTATCCCACAGTATCATATCCGCTTCATTTTTGGTCCGCAGCCTCCGGTGCTGTATGCCAATATGATCGGTGACGATTTTCAAGGCCGATACCTGGAGCATACCATTCCTTTTGTCGGTATCAACCAACTGGCGGTAGTGCGCAACCATTTGGCCATTCTTCGTCTGGACGCCCGCTTCCACCTCCTGAAGAACCACTATGTTTCCCTGATGGGGAACGGCGGTTACGCCTTCGACGCTTTCAACAAGACCATGGCGGAAGGTGACTGGCTGGGCGGTGTGGGCCTGGGCTACGCCTACAACTCCATCGTGGGCCCGGTAAAGGCCATCCTCCACTGGTCCAATGTGAGCAAGATGGGCTTCTACCTCTCTTTAGGCTATAACTTCTAAGCCGATGGAAACCGCCGCCGTCCTCTCCCGTTTGCAAAAGCAGTGCTCCAAGGCGGAGTACTGCCGGGCCGATATTTACCGCAAGGCCCTCAAGGCGCTGGAGGGGGATACGGAGGCCGCCTCCCAAGTCCTTGCGTCGCTGGTAGAGGACCGTTATGTGGACGATGCCCGCTATGCCGCCGCCTTTGCGCGGGAAAAAGCCGCCTTGCAAGGCTGGGGACCGGTGAAAATCCGCTTCCAGCTGCGTGCAAAAGGCGTTTCGGAGGCCGATATCTTTGCCGGACTGGCAGAGGTGGAACCAGCCGCCGCGGCAGACAAATTGTCGCGCGTGATGGCCGCCAAGGCCCGCACCCTGGAAGGGGACCCGCAGCGACGCCTGAAGCTGCTTAAATTCGGCCTCTCCCGCGGCTACGAGTACGATGCCGTGGAGGCTGCCTTAAAAGAAATCTTATGAGACGATTCTTTCTCCTGCTGGCGCTGGTGGCTGTTTTTCCGGCACAAGCCCAGCGCTACACCAACCCTGTTCTGCACCTGGACTACTCAGACCCGGACGTATGCCGGGTAGGGGATCGTTACTACATGACGGCGTCCTCCTTCAACTGTTTTCCGGGCCTGCCCATTTTGGAATCTACGGACCTGGTCCACTGGGAACTCACGGGTGCAGCGCTGTGGGACTATGAACCGGCTTTCAAGGCGGGCGTGGAGCATGGAAATGGCGTTTGGGCCCCGGCCATCCGCTACCATGAGGGCTGGTTTTACATCTACGTGGGAGACCCGGACCGGGGCATCTTTATGGTGCGTAGCCAAAATCCGCGGGGGCGCTGGTCCGAGCCCGTTTGGGTGGTGCGGGAAAAAGGATTTATCGACCCTTGTCCGTTCTGGGATGAGGATGGAAAGGCCTATCTGTCCCATGGCTGCGCCGGGTCCCGCGCCACGCACAAGAGCGTGGTTTTTGTGGCACCGCTCTCGGCCGATGGAACCTGCCTGGAAGGACCTTCCCGCATTGTTTTTGACGGCCATCTCACCCAGCCCACCATCGAGGGAACCAAGTTTTACAAAAGAGGGGAGTGGTACTATATTTTTGCACCCGCCGGCGGCGTGGCTACCGGTTGGCAAACGGTCTTGCGTGCTTCCAGCCCCTGGGGGCCCTGGGAAGAGCGCATTGTGATGGCCTGGGCTCCGGGAACGGTGAACGGCCCGCACCAGGGTGCCTGGGTATCGGCCCCGGACGGTTCCGACTGGTTCCTGCATTTCCAGGACAAGGGAGCGTACGGCCGCATTCTGCACCTGCAGCCCATGACCTGGCGGGCAGATGGCTGGCCCCTCATTGGCGAGGACCCGGACGGGGATGGCGTGGGACAGCCGGTGAAGGCGTGGAAGATTTCTCCGCTCGCTACGCTCGGTCGAAATGACAAGAACGGTCGGGAAAACGCGGGCTCTGTCATTTCGAGTGGAGCCGAAGGCGAAGTCGAGAAATCTCCTTACGGCATTGGCCTGGAGTGGCAGTACCCCACCATTCCTTCCCCGTACTGGCACTACGCATTGCCCGGCGGCGGCATTCGCCTGTATTCGGTGATTCAAAAAGATCCGGATGCCAACCTCTGGAACTGCCCCAACCTCCTGTTGCAGAAATTCCCCGCAGAGGAGTTTACGGTAACGGCCCAACTCACCTTCATGCCCAATCCCGCCCTCAAAGGGGAGCAGGCGGGCTTTCTGGTGCAGGGGGACGATTATGCCGGACTGCGCCTGACAGACACCCCGGAGGGTGCGCAACTGGACTATATCTCCTGTCTGGAAGCCCCTAAGGGTAACAAGGAGCAGGTAACCGTGCTCACAATGCTTCCCTATACGCTCCGGGAACCGGATTTTCCGTATGCTTCCGGCAATGTGCCCGCCGTGAAATACCCCGCGTTCAAGCGGGCGGAACTGTGGGTGAGACTAAGCGTGAAACCCCGTGCGTTCAAAGGAAATGTCCCGGACGCTGTGTGTACCTTCTTGTACTCGCTGGACGGTAAGCACTTTAAGGCTGTGAATCAGGAATTTATCGCTAAACCGGAACTCTGGATTGGCGCTAAGTTCGGTTTCTTCTGTAACCGTCCCGTCTGGAAAAATGACGGAGGCTGGGTGGATATTCAAAACCTCACCATTCAATAGTCTTCCACGTTGTATCGGCTCAAGAGATCCATGTGCATGTGGTTCTCCGTGCGGGCCGGTCTGCGGTGGAAAACAATGTAGTCTATGAGCGTTGAAATAGCTTCCTCCACCTGCTGCTCCGGGTGCTGGGCGATGAGCATGGTCACAATGCCCTTCTGGAGTCCGGCTATGTTGGCGGGCAGGTTGTCAAAGCCCACAATGCGCATGCCCATGCGGGGATTGCGCTCCAGATAGGGGACAATCAGGTGGATGCGGGAGTTGAACATGACCACGTACCGGACATCCGGGAAATCCGTAAAGAAAGAGGAAAGGGCCTCGTCTGTGGCTACCGGGTCTATGGGGTTGACAAAGATGGTGCGAATGGTGCAGGAGGGATTGTGTTCGCGGATATAGTCCTGGAAGCCGGCACGGCGCTCGATGGTGGGGTCTGACGAGCGTTCTTTGTCCCGCATCACGCGCACAACCAGCACTTCTTTTGCCTGTTTTCCCTGCAGGAGTATATCGGCACAGAGGTACCCGCTTTTGTAGGCGGGAATGCCAAAGAAGGCCAGGTGGCCGGCAGGTTCCTCCAGGTTGGTATCCACAAACACGTACGGAATGTTGCGGCCGGAAAGTTCCTGCACAAAGACCTGCGTCTCATACTTGAACATGGGGGCGATGACTACGCCGGAAGGCTTGCTGTCCAGTACCTTGGCGCAGGCTTCCCGGAAGGACTCTGCGCTGAATTCGTTGTAGGTGAAAAGCTGGGTTTGCACGCCAACCTGACGTCCTTCTTCCTCAGCTTTGCCAATGCCGCTGGCTGCCAGCTCCCAGTACGAACCTTCCTCCGGACGGGGGAGCACGACGGCAATGCAGCCCTTTTCCTTTCCGGCGAGCAGGGAGGCGTACACGTTGGGTTCATAGCCCATTTCCTGGATGCAGGCCATCACTTTTTCATAGCTCTTTTGGGAAACTTCTCCGCGGTTGTGCAGAACGCGGTCCACCGTGCCTTTGGAAAGGCCGGTAAGGCGGGCGATGTCGTTGATTGTCACTTTTTCCATACCCGCAAAGGTAAATATTTTCAAGAGCCCCTCCAAGGATTTTAAAAGATTTTTTTCGTGCCCGTTCACGATGGCCTCAGAGGTGCCTGTGGGGCTTGTTGAAAACTTGTGTTGAAAAATTTCCGTGCACGGTAACGGAAATTCAAAAATAAGGTGTATATTTGCAACGAAGTAATACCGCTTAATTGAAAATTAAAACGAATGACCGCATCTTCCCTGATTCGCACCTGGGCTCTCGCCCTGCTTGCATCGGCCTGCTGCTCCAATTCAGCTTCCAATTTGTACGAAGGCGTACCCTTCGAAATGCCCCGTGTCCAACTCCCTTCCATTCCGCAGCGCAGCGTCTGCCTGACAGATTTTGGCGCAGTGGGGGACGGCGTAACGCTTAATACGGAGGCCTTTGCCAAAGCCATCGACCAGCTGGTCAGCCTGGGGGGTGGCCGTCTGGAGGTGCCTGCCGGCATCTGGTTCACCGGTCCTATCGGCCTGCAAAGCCATATTGAACTGCACCTGGATAAGGATGCCGTCATTGTTTTCTCCACGGACCAGAGTCTGTATCCCATCATCGACACCAATTTTGAAGGGCTGGATGTACGTCGCTGCCTGTCTCCGCTGCATGCGGAAGGCGCCACGGACATTGCCATTACCGGCAAGGGTGTCATTGACGGCAACGGCGATGCCTGGCGTGAGGTTAAGCGCCGCAAGGTGGGGGACGATACCTGGAAGACCATCCTCAAGCGCGGTGGTGTGCTGTCGGAGGACGGCAGCGTCTGGTATCCGGACGAGGGCTACATGGCCGCCCGCAAAACCGCCGGCAGCCTCAATTTCCAGGACCAGAGCCTGGATGAGCAGTGGATCAAGACCTTCCTGCGTCCGGTCATGCTCAGCTTCCGCAATTGCGAGCGGGTGCTGCTGGAAGACACCTCTTTCCAGAATTCCCCTTGCTGGAACTTGCATCCCCTCTGGTGCAAGGACGTCACCATCAAGAACATCAGCGTCCGCGCCCCGCATTATTCCACCAACGGGGACGGCATTGACATTGAAGGCTGCGAGAATGTGATCCTTACCGGCTCCAGCTTTGATGTGGGGGATGATGCCATTTGTATCAAGAGCGGCAAGGACGCGGACGGGCGGCGCCATGCCAAGCCTTGTAAGAACCTGATTATCAAGGACTGCACCGTGTATCACGGCCATGGCGGCTTTGTGGTGGGCTCGGAAATGAGCGGCGGTGTAGAGAATATCTGGGTGAGCGAGTGCCGCTTTCTGGGCACGGATGTGGGCCTTCGCTTCAAGAGCACCCGTGGCCGCGGCGGCGTGGTCAAGAACATCTGGTGCGACCATATTTACATGAAAGACATTGAATCTTACGGTGTTATCTTCAATTTGTACTACGCCGGCGTGGCTGCCAGCGACAAGGGGGACAATGACACCGCAGACGTCCAGCCCGTGGACGAAACTACGCCGGAATTCCGCGACATGCACATGAGCGACATTGTTTGCTCCGGCGCCAAGCAGGCCATCTTTGTGAACGGCCTTCCGGAAATGCCCGTGACCAATGTGGACTTCCACAACAGCGTATTTACCGCCAAAAAGGGTGCGGAAGTCCACTTCGCACAGAATGTCACCTTCGATAATGTAATTGTAAACGGAGAAACCCTATGAGAAACGTGTCATTCCGAGCCTGCCGAGGAATCTCCAGCCTCTTGGCCATCTGGCTGGTAGCCAGCTCCTTCACCACCATCCACCTGATGGGGGACAGCACCATGGCGGAAAAAGACCTGCCCAAAGCCGGTCAGGAGCGTGGCTGGGGCATGATGTTCCCCAATTTCCTGGACAAAGACGTACAGGTAATCAATTACGCCCAGAACGGCCGAAGCACCAAAAGCTTCATTGACCTGGGCCTCTGGGATAAGGTGTACAATGCCGTAAAACCGGGAGATTACGTGTTCATTGAATTTGGTCATAATGACGCTAAGGCGGATGACCCTGTGCGCTATGCTCCGGCCTATGGCGCCTACCAGGACAACCTGCGTACCTTTGTAAAAGGCGTGCGCGAGAAAGGCGGCACACCGGTGCTCCTGAGCCCCATTGCCCGCCGCTGGTTCAAGGAAGGTAAGCTGGACCGTAACTGCCATACGGATTATCCCGCCGCCATGGAGGCGGTGGCCAAGGAGATGGGCGTTACGTTCATTGACATGACCACCCCCACGTTGGACTGGTTGGAGGAACTGGGGGACGAAGCCTCCAAGGCCTATTTCATGATTTCCACCGGCAAAAATGACAACACCCACCTGGTGCCCTGCGGCGCCCGCAAAGTGACAGAAATCGTGTGTGACAAAATCAAGGAGCAGCTGCCGGAAATCGCCAAGCACCTGGTCTATTACCACATTGTGATTGCTGCCGATGGCCACGGCGACTACCAGACGGTGCAGGAAGGCGTAAACGCCATCCCCAACTACAGTCACAAGGAAATCACGCGCGTACTCATTAAGAACGGCGTGTACAAGGAAGAGATTAGCATTCCCCACACCAAGTTCCGCGTGCTCTTCCAGGGCGAGGATGCTCAGAAGACCATCCTTACCTACGACAAATACGCCAAGAAAAACTGGCCTGGCCGGGATTTCCCTATCGGCACGTCCGGCAGCGCCAGCATCTACATCCACGCCAGCTACATCACCTTCCAGGACATCACTTTCGAGAACAGCGCCGGGGAAGGGAAGAACATCGGCCAGGCCGTGGCCTGTTTCACGGACGGCGACTTCCTCTTCTTCAACCGCTGCCGCTTCCTGGGCAATCAGGATACCCTTTACACCTATGGCCGATTCGGCAAGTTTGGCGGCATCAAGCGCAACTACTTCAAGGACTGCTACATTGAAGGTACCACGGATTTCATCTTCGGCACCAGCATCGCCTACTTCGAGAATTGCGAAATCCGCTCCAAGAAGGACTCTTATATCACCGCCGCCAGCACCCTGGAAGGACAGAAATACGGTTATGTATTCTACAAATGCAAGTTAACGGCCGATGAAGGCGTGACCAAGTGCTACCTGGGCCGTCCCTGGGGCGCTTACGCCAAGACGGTGTTCATTGAATGCGAGCTGGGTTCCCACATCCTGCCGGAAGGCTGGCACGACTGGGAAAAGGACGGCAAGCCGGATACCAAAAAGAACTCCTTCTACGGAGAGTGGGGAAGCACCGGTCCTGGCGCCGCCGGCCCGCGGGTCAAGTGGGCGCACAAGATTAAACCGCAGGACTACACCTTCGAGAAGGTGATGTTCCAAAAGGAAGACGGCATTATCTGGAACCCTTACATCAACAAATGAGAAAGTTAGGTATCATATTTCTGGCAGCAGCCTTGACCGCGTGTTCGCAGGCCAAGGCGCCGCTGGCTTTGCAGGTGGTCCAAAGTGAGATGGCCCGCAACCCGGAAGCCAGCTACATAGATGGCCTGGAAGGCAAACTCAAGTGGAACTACACCACCGGCCTGGAGCTCAAGGCCATGCTGGATGTGTTCTGTCATACCGAGGCCCATGGGGCCGAGTGTATCTCCAATTCGGAGAGATACGCTCGCTCCGCTCGGTATGACAAAGAAATTATCTTCTCCTACGTAGATGCCTGGTACGATGCCATCATTGACAGCACCGGCACCATCTATAAGTACAAGAAGAGCAATTATTCCCTGGACCATGTATGCCCGGGCCGAACGCTGTTCCAGCTGTTGGACCTCACCGGCAAGGAGAAATACCGCATGGCCATGGACACGCTCTACAGCCAGCTCCAGAGCCAGCCCCGCACCCCGGAAGGCGGTTTCTGGCACAAGAAAATATATCCTGAGCAAATGTGGCTGGACGGCCTGTACATGGCCCAGCCCTTCTATGCGGAGTACACCACCCGCTATGTGACGGACAGCCTCCAGCGGGAGAAGAATTTTGCCGATATCGTGTTGCAGTTCACCACGGTGTACAATCATACCTATGACGCCGCCAATGGTCTCCTCCGTCACGCCTGGGACAGTTCCCACAGCATGTTCTGGTGCAATCCGGAGACGGGCCAGAGCGACCACGCCTGGGGCCGTGCCCTGGGTTGGTACGTGATGGCGCTGGTGGATGTGCTTGAGATTTTCCCGGACGGTGAAGGCAAGGATAACCTGGTGGGCATCCTGAACACCCTGTACAATGTACTGCCGCTATATGCGGACGCCACGACGGGCATGTGGTTCCAGGTGCTGGACCAGCCCTACCGGAAAGGCAACTACCTGGAGGCAAGCTGCAGCGCCATGTTCACCTATGCCTGGCTCAAAGGCTGCCGGCTGGGTGTGCTGGGCAACCTGGACGGTGCCCGGCAAAGCTACCAGTCCCTCCTGACCACCTTTGTCACGGAAGAAGACGGCCTGGTGAATCTGAACCAGTGCTGTGAGGTGGCCGGCCTGGGCGGCAAGGACAACCGCAGGGGAGACTATGAGTATTATATTAATGAACGCGTGCGCGCAAATGACCCCAAGGGCATCGGCCCGCTCATTTGGGCAGCGCTTGAATACGAAAAACTATGAAGCATCGCATTCTTTGTGTAGCCATCGCCCTCATGGCCGTTGCCTGTGGTAACAAGACCAATCCGGAGCAGCCCGGGGGCGGGGGAGAGACCCCTACCACCGTAACGCCCCAGCAGCCCACCGGTCTCAAGGTGTTGGACAGCAAAACCACGGAAACCTCCCTCACGTTCCAGTGGGATGCCCAAGCCGGTGTAAAGTTCAGCTATGTGCTCACGCAGGGCTCCACCACCGTAAAAGAAGGCTCTACCTCCAACCGCAACGTGAAAGTGGACGGGCTCACCAAAGCTACCACGTATCAGTTCACGGTATTTGCCGTAGTGGGGGACAGCAAGAGCGCCGGCGCCACCCTTGAGGCCAAAACGGCCGGGGAAGATGATCCCGGTGTCGATCCCGGTACGGATCCCACCATTGCCTATGAAGAATTCGGCATCCCTGAGGCAGAGGAAGACGGCATTGCGCGTGCTTTCCCGGGTGCAGAAGGCGGCGGCATGTTCGCTACCGGCGGCCGCGGCGGCAAGGTGCTGCATGTGACTACGCTGGAGGACAGCAGTGCAGAAGGTACCCTCCGCTGGGCCTGCACGCAGAATTACCCGCGAATCATCGTGTTCGATGTGGCCGGCACCATCGCCCTCAAGAGTCAGTTGCAAATCAACCGTGACAACTGCACCATCGCCGGCCAGACTGCCCCTGGCGACGGTATCTGCCTCAAAAATTACACCTTCCGCATCAGCGCAAGCAATGTGATTGTGCGCTTCATCCGCTGTCGCATGGGCGATGAAGCACAAACCGAAGACGATGCCATTCAGGTGATGAATCACGAAAATGACAAGTACAGCAATATCATCATCGACCATTGCTCCATCAGCTGGTGCACCGATGAATGTGCTTCGTTCTATGGCATGAAGGACTTCACCTTCTCCTGGAACATCGTTTCCGAGAGCCTGCGTAACTCTGTTCACGGTAAAGGCGCTCATGGCTATGGCGGTATCTGGGGCGGCAACAATGCTACCTACCACCACAACTTGCTGGCGCACCACGACAGCCGCAACCCGCGCATCGACCATGACTATGTGAGTACGCAGAAGGGCCCCGTCACCATATCCAACAATGTGGTGTACAACTGGCAAGGAAACGCCTGCTATGGGGGTGAAAGTTCCAAAAACAACGGAGACGATTACAAGAAATACAACTTTGTAGGGAACTACTACAAACCCGGTCCGGTTACGCCCAGCAACCACCGTTGGCTCATCGAACCCACCACATCCTGCAACAATTGCGGAGGAACGATCCTGCCCGGGCACTTCTACCTGGATGGGAATGTGCTGAATGGGGTAAGTGACGTTACTTCCAACAACTGGAAGGCCGGAAAATCTTCGGGCGTAGGTGTTTATATCAGCGAAAGCGAGGTGGCCAAGATTAAAGCTACTACGCCGTATGAGTGCAATGTCATGAGCCTCCACAGTGCCAATGACGCGTTCGCCGCCGTAACGACTTATGCCGGCGCCAGCTTTGCCAAGGACGCCATCGACGCCCGTGTGCAAAAAGAAACGAAAGAGGGTATTTATACCTATCAGGGCAGTGCGACGACGGATAAGGATGGCAAAGCGCTGTCCAACGATAAACTGTCAAGGAACGGCCTCATCGACACCCAGACAGACGTGAATGACGGTACGTGGGTGAACGGCTGGCCGGTGTACAAAGCCACCGAGGAGCAGATCAGCGCCCTCCGCGATGCAGACTCCGATGGCATCCCAAACACGGTTGAGGATGCCTGGGGCCTGAACAGGAGCGACCCCAAGGATGCCGCCGCGTTCACCCTGGACCCGGAGAAACGCTACACCAACCTGGAAATGTACCTCCACTATCTGGTGAAGGACATTGTCAGCGGCGGAAACAAAAAAGCAGAATACAAAAAGTTATAATCTTTTTACTATTAACTAATTATTAACCCAAATTAACAAAACCAATGAAAAGTATGACAAAGAAACTACTTCTTTCGCTCGCACTTTGCTTGGGAACAGCCGTTTTTGCGCTGGCGCAGACCACTGTAAAGGGTATTGTGACAGACGAAGCCGGTGAACCGCTCATTGGCGCCGGTGTTATGGTGGAAGGCACCACCATCGGTACCATTACGGGCATTGACGGTGATTACACCCTCTCTGTTCCTGCAGACGCAGTGAATCTGGTATTCTCCTTCATCGGATTGGCCGACCAGACGGTCGCCATTGCCGGTCAGACGGAGATCAATGTTGTCCTTAAAGCGGACCAGACCTTCCTGGACGAGGTTGTCGTGGTAGGTTATGCGACGGTCAAGCGTCGCGACTTACTCGGCTCTGTCTCCTCCGTAGGCTCTGACAAACTGGCCGAGCAGCCTGTGACCTCCGTTTCCCAGGCCCTCTCCGGTAAGATGGCCGGTGTGTCCGTAGTGACCACCGAAGGCGACCCGGATGCGGATATCAAAATCCGCGTACGTGGCGGCGGTTCCATCACCCAGGACAGCTCCCCGCTTTACATCGTGGACGGTTTCCCGGTAGAGAGCATCAACGACATCTCCTCCTCCGAAATCGCCTCCATCGACGTGCTCAAGGACGCTTTCTCCACCGCTATCTACGGTTCCCGTGGTGCAAACGGTGTTGTGATTGTGACCACCAAGAGCGCCGAGAAAGGCCAGAAGATTTCCGTGAAACTCAATGCCTACTACGGTCTCAAGACCATGGCCAACAAGAAGGCCATCCAGGCGATGGATGCGGAGAACTTCGTGAAGTTCCAGTATGAACTGGGCTCCATCCGCAATGACCTCAGCAGCCACTACACTCCTTACTTCGGTTCCTTCTCCGACATTGACTTGTACAGCGGCCTCGCTACCAACAACTGGGTAGACGCTGTCTTTGGCAATACCGGCAGCACGTTCAACATCGACGCTTCTGTCAGCGGCAGCGGTGAGAACTTCAACTGGACCCTCGGTTATGCCCACATGGGTGACCAGGCCATCATGGTTGGTTCCAACTACATGCGTGACAACCTGAATTTCAAGGGGAATTTCAAGACCTCCAAGACCACCAGTTTTGACGTCAATGTCCGTTACTCCAGCACCAACGTGCGGGGTGGTGGCGCCAACGGTATCAACGACCGTGCTACCACTTCCGGTAACGGCCGTCTCAAACACGCTGTGGCCTATGCCCCCATCCCGGTGAGCGCCATGGCAACGGATTCCGACCTGGAGCAGGACTATGGCGACAATGCTCCGCCGCTCAGGAGCGTAGCCGACAATGACAGCAAGCGCATCCGCAAAATCTGGAATGCCAACGCCGCTTTCAACTGGACCATCATCGAGAACCTCAAGCTCAAGATTGAGGGCGGCCTGGAAGACTACCGTCAGGCCGATGACCGTTTCTACGGCCTTACCACGTACTATGTGGCCAACACCTCCACGGTAAAGGGCACCCCTTCTACCGAGCACAAGGAAACGTTCCGCACCCGTTATCGTAACACGAACACCCTCAATTACGACTTTGCCAAGGTACTTAACAACTCTGACCATCAGCTCACAGCGCTCCTCGGTGAGGAAATGACCATCACCAAGTCCAACCTCCTTACGGACCTGGTGGACGGCCTGCCGGTGTTCTACGATGCCCCGATGGCCTGGAATTTCATGGCTTCCGGTGTTCCGGCGTCCTCCAACAACAAGTACAGCGCCGACGACAAACTCCTGTCCTTCTTTGGCCGTGTGAACTACGACTACAAGCATCGTTACTCCATTGGCGTTACGCTCCGTGCCGATGGCAGTTCCAAGTTTGCCCGTGGTCACCGCTGGGGTTTCTTCCCCTCTGCCGCCGTGTCCTGGACCATCTCCAACGAGCCCTGGATGGATGCTTCCCACAGCTGGCTGGACCAGCTCAAGCTCCGTTACAGCTTTGGTACCGCCGGTAACAACAACATCCCTACGGGCCAGCTCATGAAGGAGTATGCTTCCAGCACTTCCTCCTGGATTTCCATGTCCAACAATATCTTTACCGCCGGTAAGGTGCTCAACAACCCCAACCTCACCTGGGAAACCACCTATACCCACAACCTGGGTGTGGACTTCGGCTTCTTCCAGGGTCGTCTGAGCGGTAGCATCGAGGCCTACCAGAACGATACCAAGAACCTGCTCATTAACTTCCCGATCCCCGGTTCCGGTTATGACAGCCAGTATCAGAACGTCGGTTCCACCCGCAACCGCGGTATCGAACTTACCCTGAATGCGCCTATCATCTCCAAGAAGGACTACTCCCTGAACATCGGCGGTAACATTGCCTATAATGTGAACCGCGTAACGGATCTGGGCGGCCTGGAAAGCATCACCGCACAGTCCTACTGGGCTTCTTCCGAAATCGGTGACGATTATATCGTCCAGGTGGGTCAGCCGCTGGGCAATATGTACGGTTACAAGAGCGACGGCTTCTATACCGTGGACGACTTCACCTGGGACGGTGCCAAATGGGTACTGAACGAAGGTGTTGTGGACTGCTCCGGTGTCATCGGCGCCGCCTACATGCGTCCGGGTGCTCCCAAGTACAAGAATATCAACGGTAGTGATGACAACAAGGTGACCGTAGCCGACAGAACCATCATCGGCAATGCCGCTCCCGACTTTACCGGTGGTTTCAGCATCTCCGGTTATGTGAAGGGCTTCGACTTCAGCGCCAACTTCAACTTCATGATTGGCAACCAGGTGTACAACGCCAACAAGATTGAATTCACCAGCTCCCGTAAGTACTACAACCGCAACCTGCTCAACAGCATGGATGTGGCCAAGCGCTGGACCAATGTGGATTGGACCACCGGTGAACTGGTGAACGATCCCGACCAGCTGCGTGCGATGAACGCCGGCAAGACCATGTGGAACCCGGCCATAGGCCAGGCCGTCTTCAGCGACTGGGCCGTAGAGGATGGTTCCTTCCTGCGCATGCAGAGTGCCACCATCGGTTACACCCTTCCCGAGAAAATCACCGAGAAGGCGTACTTGAGCAAAGTCCGTTTCTATGTGACCGGTACCAACCTGTTCTGCCTCACCAAGTACTCCGGCTACGATCCGGAAGTGGATACCCGTCGTTCCACTCCGCTTACCCCGGGTGTGGACTACTCCGCTTATCCCAAGAGCATCGGTTTTGTGGCGGGTGTTAACCTGACCTTTGGCAGAAAGACTACCAACAAGCCTGCCGCTGCTCCTTCCATGGCCGAGGTCCGTGAAGTGGTGAAGGAAGTGGTGAAGGAAAAGGTCGTTGAGAAAGTAGTTGAGAAGGTAGTCGAGAAGAAAGTGGAAGTTCCCGCCAAGACCCTGAAGGGCATTTACGAGGACGACCTGTTCTTCGTCATCGGCAAGTCTGAGATTCGTCCGGAAGAAGCCTTCAAGCTGGGTCAGATTGCCCAGATCCTGAAGGACAACCCTGATGCCAAGATCACCATTACCGGTTATGCCGATACGGCTACTGGTTCTGCTGATACCAACAAGAAGCTTTCTGCCGAGCGTGCCGCCCAGGTGGTGAGCCTGCTCAAGAGCGCCGGTATCAGCGCCAGCCGCATTTCCTCCGCAGGAACCGGTTCCGACAAGGACGCCTCCAAGGGTCCTGAGGCCAACCGTGTTGCCGTTTGTATTGTTAAATAATTGTAGGACACTGAGATAATACATTTAGTTATGAAGAAGTTTTTATTCTATATTCTCGGCGTATCTGCTACACTGCTGATGGCTTCCTCCTGCGAAAAGTTCCTGGATTCGGAGTCCCCGTCCACGTTTGACGCGGCTACCGTTTACTCCAACTATTCCCTTACGGAGAACACCATCTTCTCCATCGCACAGAGCTTTGGTGAAACCAACAACTATCGTGGCCGTTACCTTTCCTATATCGGCCTGAACAGCGATATCGAGTGGTACAATACCTTCAAGCCCACCGATGAGAAGTATCAGATTGCCGCTTATAGCCTGTTGCCCAACAACACCCAGCTGAACCTGGAAAACGGTCCCTTTGCCAAGATGTACGAAGCCATCGAGCGCGCTAACCTGGTGATCGAAGGTGTTCGTCAGTATGGAAATCCTGCGGAGAAAGCCGACATGGCCTATCTCCTGGGCGAAGCCCTTACGCTCCGTGCCATGATTTACTATGACCTGGTACGTGCCTGGGGTGATGTTCCTGCCCGTTTCACCACTACTACCAGCAGTAATATCTACGTGGCCAAATCCAGCCGTGACATCATCTTCAAGCAACTGCTTGCCGACCTGGAAGAGGCTATCCCGTATCTGCCGTATCCCGGCCAGAGCGCCGCTACCCTTCGTACGGACCGTGTGAACAAGATGTTCGCCCAGGGCCTGTATGCCCGCATTGCCATGATGGCTGCCGGCTATGCCCAGCGTCCGGAAGACGGCATGGTGGGTACCGGTGATCTGGGCGAAAACCGCCTGAGCAACGATCCCGAGCTGCAGGCAGAGGTCCTGTATCCCAAGGCTTTGGACTATCTGGAGGAAGCCATTGCCTCCGGTACTGCTTCCCTGGAAGACTTTGAGACCTTCTGGAAGAACCAGAGCAACCAGAACAACCTGGTGGCCGGTCCCGGTCACGAGACCCTCTTTGTGATTCCGTTCTCCGATGGCCGCGGCCGTTGGAATTACACCTTCGCGGTGCGCTCGGAAGGTTCCAAGTACGCCGGTGGCGCTACGGTAACCCGTGGCGGCGATGCCGGTCCGGTGCCTACCATGTGGTTCAAATACGACGCCAACGACGTCCGTCGTGACATCACCTGCGTGAACTGGCGCTGGAATGCGGATAACGAGCAGGAACTGGTGGGTATCAACAAGTGGTATTTCGGTAAATATCGCTGGGAGTGGATGGAACGCAATCCTTACACCGGCGGTAACGACGATGGCGTGAAGCCCGTTGTCCTGCGCTATGCCGACATCCTCCTGATGGCAGCCGAACTGGCCAATGCCCAGGGTGATTTGTCATCTGCCAAGGATTATTTCCTCCAGGTCCGTGAGCGTGCTTTCAAGGGCCACGAGGAGCTGGCCGAAATGTATGTGGATGCCATCGACAGCGAAGAGGAAATGTTCGACGCCATTGTGGACGAACGTGCCTTTGAGTTCTGCGGCGAAATGACCCGCAAGTTCGACCTCATCCGCTGGGGCATCCTCAAGGAGAAGCTGGACCAGGCCAAGGCCGAGATGAAGGCCCTGCGTGACCTCACTGCTCCCTTCGACAATGTGAACCTGCTGGGCGGCGATGTTTACTATCAGCTGGACGGCGACAAGGTGGTCATTTACGGCTTCAACGGTGAGGCTGTCAAGCCTGCCGGTGCCTGGGAGAAGAAAGCGGAGTATTTCACCAAGACCGTGGACTCCAAGGGCGCCGATACCGGCCTCTATGATGCCCTCATCAACGGCATTTACGATGTGGATGATCCTGAGCAGAATATGTTCTGGCCCATCTTCAATACTACCATGATTAACAGTCAGGGTAAGATTAAGAACGACTATGGTTACGACAACCTTTAATTGATTGACGCATTATGAACTACAAGAATATTTTGAAAGTTTCTCTGGCTGCACTGGCCTCGCTGGCCGTGCTCGCCGGCTGCGCCAAGAAGGAGTTCAAGGAAATCACAGAACTCTCCCTGAAGCGTTGCCTGGAGCCGCAGAACCTGAGCGCCCGCGTAGACGTAGCCACCGGTGACCATGTCGCCTTTGGCTGGGACGTGAACAAGGACGCCGACGGATACCTCCTCACGGTGTACACCGATGAGGAAATGACCGAGTTTGAAGACTCCTGGAATCTGGAACCGGACGAGGTTCCGGCCATCATCCGCCTCACGGCCGACCAGAAATACTGGTTCACCGTACAGGCTTACCGCGTGGACAAAGAGGGTGTTCCCATTGAGGCCACCCTGTCCAACCTGGCGGTGTACGACGGCAGCATCAAGACGTATGCGGTAAAGGACAACCTGTTCCTGGAAGTCACCGGCCGCACGGAAAACTCCGTTTCCCTGGCCTGGAGCAGCGATGCTTCCGATTATGAGGAAGTGACCGAGCTCCGCGCCGTCCCTGTGAAGGGCGGAGAAACGGTGACAAAAGAACTCTCTGCCGCTGAGAAGACGGCCGCTGCCGCCACCATCGCTGGCCTGGAATCCTCTACCGAGTACCAGATTACCCTCTTCTACATGAGTGCCTCCCGTGGTGCTCGTGACACCTGGACCAAGGCGGAGAAAGGTGAGGCTGCCCTCATTACTTCCTCTGAGCAACTGAAAACCGCAGCTGTCGATGGCGGTGATTATTATTTGGCATATAGTGAAACGCCTTATGAATTAGGTGGTTCCAAGCCTACTGCCGGCCTAACCCTTATTGGTGAATTGGACGCAGAAGGAAACAAGCCTGTCGTAATTGGTAATTTCGATATTTCCGGAATCCTTGCTGCAAATTCCTCTTTCTATTGCGAGGGAATTAAATTTGATGACCAGTTAACTCATAATCACCTGTTTAACTATTCTGGTGGTGAGGTTGTCATTGACAAGATTGAGTTCGTCAATTGCGAGATTACTAACTTCAAGGCTGGTTTGCTTTATAACAATAAGGCAGATGGCACTCTGAAGATTAATGAGTTTACTTTTGATAGCTGCGACATCTATGAAGTTGCAACTACTCTGAGTGGTGATTTTGTGGATTTGCGTAAAGGTACGTCAACCACAATACCGACCATTAAATTCATTAATAACACAATTTATGATGGTGTCCGTACGTTCTTCCGTATTGACAACGCTGAGTGTGCTACTTTTGAGACAATCGATTTCGAGAATAACACGCTTAAGAATGTTTCTACTGCAGACCAGAAAGACAACCGTGGTATCTTTGCTGTTAGAACGGCTCATAAGCTCATCCTGAAGAACAACCTGTTCCTCCATGAATGGTCTGATCCGAATGCAACATTTAAGGCTCAGCTCTTCCAGAATAATGCAGAAACCTATGTGGATGCGATTCAGGCAGAGAATAACTATGCTTATAACTATGGTGATGCCTTCTTCACTAAAGTTTCTGCGGCAGACGCAGGCGTAAAGGTGATGAACGTGGATCCTTGCTATAATTCCAAGGGTAACTTCTTCCAACTGGCCGCTCAAGACCTCATCGATGGTCAGGTAGGTGCTTCCAAGTGGTGGATTTCCTACGTGGAAAAGCCTGAAGACCTTACTCAAAATGCACTTGAAGGAGCTCATGTGTGGAACTTGCAGGATGCCAAGTTGTTTGCTGGAAATGTGAAGAACAGCCGTGTGCGTGACGAACTCCTGCTTGTGGGTACCGAGGCTACGCCCCTCAACGCTGACGGAGCCATCAACTTCCTTAGCGCTACTGTGCTCAACCGCAAGGGCCAGCCCATCGAGGGTTACGCTGCCTTCAAGATTGCCGATCCCGGTTCCGTGGATATCCTTCTTTCCGACCCCAACAAGGCCGGTGGTAGCGTTGTTATCGCCCTTTATGACGATAACGGCCTGGCCGTGCAGGGTGGTGCCGCTGTCTCTTCCGATGGAGTCCAGAAGATTCTGGTTCCCGAGGTGGAGGGAGAGGGTATCATCTACATCTATGCCCTGGGCCCTGTTTCCATTACTAAACTCGCCTGGAGCGAGGATGTGAAGGGTGGCAACAAGATTCTTGCTACTCCTAAGCTTACCGTAGACCCTGTCACTGTGACGGAAGGTGACGAGACGGCTATCTCCGTTTCTTGGGAGGCTGTAGAGCATGCGGCATCTTATACCCTTAAGTTCAATAAGAAGACCGTTGAACTGGAAGAAGGTGCACTGTCCTACACGGTTCCTGCAGAAGATGTAGTAGCTCTTGCTGCCGGCCTGTATAACTTCACCATCGAAGCTCTTCCGCTTGAGGGTGACATTTACTATGTCAAGTCTGAGACCGGAACGGCTTCCATCGCTATCCAGCCTAAGGGTGGCAGTGGTGAAATTGAGGTGGAGAAAACTATTACTTGGGACTTCTCAACTGAGGAATGGCTCAATAAGTTCAAGAGTGTAATCGCAGAAGAGAACAAGGCTGCCAATTTTGATTTCACCATGGATGGCCTTACCGTCAAGTCTTCAAGTGGCAAATGGCGTAAGAAGAGCGAGGGGTTGTATTATTTCCAGACGGGAACGGGAGTAATCAGTGGTGAAAATCCTGACCATTATTTTAAGTTCACTGTCGGTGCTGCCGGCAAACTTAAGGTAACAGCTGCTAACACTGGAGGCTCTAATCCGGCTCGTGCTATTTACGTAGTTGTGAATGGCTCTGATCCTGATAAGTCCGAAGGTATCACTGGTACCACTGGCCTTGAGAAAGAATTTGATATTGCAGCTGGCGAGGTCTACGTTTATCCTGGTGATGGTGGCCTGTCCTTCTACAAGATTGAACTCACTTATACAGAGAAGATTAGTGGTGGCGATAAACCGAAGGAAGATCATGTATGGGATTTCTCAACTGAGGAATGGCTCAATAAATTCAAGAGTGTAATCGCAGAAGAGAACAAGGCTGCTGATTTTGATTTCACCATGGATGGCCTTACCGTCAAGTCTTCAAGTGGCAAATGGCGTAAGAAGAGCGAGGGGTTGTATTATTTCCAGACGGGAACGGGAGTAATCAGTGGTGAAAATCCTGACCATTATTTTAAGTTCACTGTCGGTGCTGCCGGCAAACTTAAGGTAACAGCTGCTAACACTGGAGGCTCTAATCCGGCTCGTGCTATTTACGTAGTTGTGAATGGCTCTGATCCTGATAAGTCCGAAGGTATCACTGGTACCACTGGCCTTGAGAAAGAATTTGATATTGCAGCTGGCGAGGTCTACGTTTATCCTGGTGATGGCGGCCTTTCCTTCTACAAGATTGAATTCCACTCCAACTAACTCATTCAAGGGAGCCGGGGGTGAAACCCCGACTCTCTTCCACAGCGGAGGAAGGGGAGTGGGTGTGCAAGAGGTTGGATTTTGACTGGCCAACCTTTTGCGAGGGAAAGGGACTAGAGGTGCGTAAAAGGCGGATGGTGTGCAAAAGGTTGGCGCCATAAAATCCAACCTTTTGCAAGTTGGCCACCAACCTTTTGCAGAGAGACAACCAACCTTCGACAAAACAGTACAAACAAATATTAAAACACATAACACTATGGCTTTTATCAACCCTGACTTCATGCTCCAGACGGAGACCGCCAAGAAACTGTACCATGAGCACGCGGAAAAGATGCCCATCATAGACTATCACTGCCACTTGGTGCCGCAGCAGATAGCGGAAAATATTCAGTTCCGCGACATTACGCAGCTTTGGCTGGTGGACGGCCACTATGGAGACCACTATAAGTGGCGTGCCATGCGTGCCAACGGCGTGATCGAGGATTACCTCACCGGCGGTAAGTACAGCGCCTGGGAGACCTTCCAGAAATGGGCCGAGACCGTTCCTTATACCATGCGTAATCCGCTGTACCACTGGACCCACCTGGAGCTGAGCCGTGTCTTTGGTATCGACAAACTTCTTTGCCCGGCTACCGCGCGAGAGATTTTCGAGGAGTGCAACGCCAAGCTGGCTACCCCCGAGTTCCGTGGCCAGGCCCTCATCCGCAAGTTCAACGTGGAGACTGTTTGTACCACGGATGACCCGGCCGATGACCTTCGTTGGCACAAGCAGATTGCGGCAGAGCCTTTCGGCACAAAAGTCATCCCCGCCTGGCGACCGGACAAGGCCATGGCCATCGAAGATCCCAAGGCATACAAGGCTTATCTGGAGCAATTGGGTGCTGCTGCCAGCATGGAGATTAACTCCTACGCAGACCTTTGCGATGCCCTCCAGAAGCGCCACGACTACTTTGCCGCCAACGGCTGCAAACTCTCCGACCACGGCTTGGAGAATTTCTACAGCGAGGATTACACCGAACTGGAGATAGAAGCCATCTTCAAGTTGGTGCTCCTTGGCAAGCGCCCCAGCGAGAAAGAACTGAACAAGTTCCGCAGCGCCTTCCTGCACGACCAGGCCGTCATGGACTGCAAGGCCGGCTGGGCACAGCAGTTCCACATCGGCGCCATCCGCAACAACAACAGCAAGATGTTCAAACTGGTTGGCCCGGATACGGGCTTCGACGCCATTCATGACCAGGAGATTGCCGCCGCCGGTCACAAGTTCTTCAACCGGCTGGCCAGCGAGGATGCCCTCACCAAGACCATCCTGTACTGCCTGAATCCGAAGGACAACGAAGTGATGATGACCATGCTCTACACCTTCAACGACGGCACCGTCCCCGGCAAGATGCAGTTCGGCTCCGGTTGGTGGTTCCTGGATCAGGAAGTGGGCATGCGCCGCCAGATGGACGCCCTGAGCGTGCTGGGCCTGTTCTCCCGCTTTGTGGGCATGCTTACGGACAGCCGCAGTTTCATCTCTTATCCGCGTCACGAGTACTTCCGCCGCATCCTGTGCGATGTGCTGGGCAAGGACATCGAGGGAGGTAAACTCCCCGCCAGTGAGATTGAATTTATCGGCAAGATGGTGGAAGACATCTCCTACAACAACGCCAAGAACTACTTCAACTTTTAATCCTGTCATTTCGAGCAGAGCGAAGCGAAGTCGAGAAATCTCATCCGATTATGAAGTACATTAAAATTAACCCGGCCGATAATGTGGCGGTGGCGCTCCAGGACCTCGCCAAAGGCGAGGTGGTGGAAGGCGTGACCCTCACGATGGACATTCCCCGCGGCCACAAGATTGTGCTCCACAGCCTTAAGGCCGGGGACAATGTGATTAAGTACGGTTTCCCCATCGGCCATGTCACCCGTGACGCCGCTGCCGGCACCCTGGTGGACCATTCCTGCATCAAAACCAACCTGGAAGGCCTGCTGGACTATAAATACGAGCCCCTGGATTATGTGAAAGAGGAGCAGTCGCAGACGAAAACTTTTTCTACCCGCAAGGGGAGCGAAAAAGTTTTGTCTGCTCCTTCTGTCGCAGGGTCGGGAACGAAAACTTTTTCTACCCCACAAGGGGGAGCGAAAAAGTTTTGTTCCCTCCCAACAACCTTCAAAGGTTTTAGAAGGGCCGACGGCCAGGTGGGTATCCGCAACCAGATTTGGGTCATTCCCACCGTGGGCTGCGTGAACGGCATTTGCGAGCAAATCGTCAGTAAATTTAAATCTGTCATTTCGACCGAAGCCGAAGGCGGAGTGGAGAAATCCACTTCTTCCGTGGACGCCATTGTCACGTTCCCGCACAATTACGGCTGCTCGCAGCTGGGCGACGACCATGAGAATACGCGCAAGGTCCTTGCCGATATGATTCATCATCCCAACGCCGGCGGCGTGCTGGTGGTGAGTCTGGGTTGCGAAAACAATCAGCTGGATGCGTTCCGTGAGCTGGTAGGACCGGTGGACGAGTCCCGCGTGAAGATGTTCGTGTGCCAGAAGGTGGACGACGAGGTGGCCTATGGCGTGGAGCGCCTGAAGGAAATCTATGCCGTGGCGTCCAAGGATGTACGTGAGGATGTGCCCGTGAGCGAGCTTCGCGTAGGCCTCAAGTGCGGCGGCTCCGACGGCCTGAGCGGCATCACCGCCAATCCGCTGCTGGGCGTCTTTAGCGACTGGATGGTGGCCCAGGGCGGCACCACGGTGCTCACCGAGGTCCCCGAGATGTTCGGCGCGGAGACCATCCTGATGAACCGCTGCCAGGACCGGGCTACCTTCGACAAAACAGTGCACCTGATCAACGACTTCAAGGAGTACTTCATGAAGCAGGGGATGCCCGTGTACGAGAACCCTTCGCCGGGTAATAAGGCGGGCGGCATTTCCACGCTGGAGGAGAAGAGTCTGGGCTGCACGCAGAAGTGCGGAAAGAGCATCGTCCGGGGCGTGCTGAAGTATGCGGAGCGCCTGAGCGTCAAGGGGTTGAACCTTTTGAGTGCGCCGGGGAACGACCTGGTGGCTTCTACGGCCCTTGCGGCTTCCGGCTGCCAGATTGTGCTGTTCACTACCGGCCGCGGCACGCCTTTCGGCAGCTTTGTGCCCACCATGAAAATCTCCACCAATACGCCGCTCTACGAGGCCAAACCGTCCTGGATTGACTTCAATGCCGGCGTGCTGGCGCAAGGGGAGCCCATGGAAGAGGTAGCCGCCCGCTTTATCGACTTTGTGCTCGCCGCCGCCAGCGGTGAACCCGTGAACAACGAAAAGCACGGCATCCGTGAGATTGCCATCTTCAAGCAGGGCGTGACGCTGTAGCGGCGTCATTCCCGACTTATTTGCTAAAGGTTGGATTTTGACCGACCAACCTTTTGCAGGGAAAGAGGAGGAGAGAGGGGTAGGAGGCAGATGGGGTGTCAAAGGTTGGCGCCATAAAAACCAACCTTTGACAAACACCCGGCCAACCATTGACAATTGGACCGCCAACCTTTGACAAAGGAGGGCGGGACAAGGAAATAAGAAACAGAAATTGATGCATTTTAAGCACATATCTCTCTTGGCGGCGGCGCTGGCGATGCTGGCGCTGGGGGGCTGCAAGAAGCCGGAGCAAGGGCAGGAGCAGGGCCAGGGCCAGGAGCAGGAACAGCCCAAACCCACCCCTACACCGGTGGAGGTGGAAGGGAAGATTACCATTACCACCGGACCGCTGGATGCCACCGTGGCTTCTGCAGGCGGCACGGTGACCATTGCCTTCGCCACCGACAAGGAATGGACCGCCAAGACCGACGCCTCCTGGCTGAAGCTTGGCGCAAGTAGCGGCAGCAAAGGCGAAAACACCCTCCAGGTTACGGTAGCGGCCTATGACGGGTACGACGACCGCACGGGCGACGTCACCATCACCTGCGGCAAAGACAGCAAAAAGCTCACCGTTACCCAGAAGGCGAAAGATTCCGGAGAAGACCCTGGAAACGATCCTGGAGACGATCCTGGAGACGATCCTGGTTCCGAGCCTATTCCCGGTGAGGGGGATGAACTGCCTTGTCTCTCACCTCCTACCGTGGGCACTGTGGATCAGACCGCCCTGGTGGGTTATGGTGCCGGTGTGACCGGCGGCGAGGGGAGTGGCAGCCAGGTGCTGCACTTCGATAACGGTAAGGCCCTTCAGACCTGGCTCCTGCAGCGCACCAAGGACGAGAAGAAAGGTCCCCACACGCCCACCGTTATCTGGCTCAGCGGCACGTTCAAGAGTGACGACGGCCGCGACTTCTCCGAGGCCCACCCGTGGTTCGACGTCAAGGACGTGAGCAACCTCAGTTTTATCGGCACGGATGACTTTGTGATGGACAAGATTGGCATTTTCTGCGTGCGCGCCAAGAACATCATCATCCGCAACATCAACTTCCTGCAGCCCAAGGCTAATAACGGGGCCGATGCCGTCTCCATGCAGGATTGCGACGGCGTATGGGTGGACCACTGCACATTTACCTCGCTCAACCAGACCAAGGACTATGAGGACGGTTCCACCGACATCACCCACGGTTCCAAGAACGTGACCGTGAGCTGGTGCCGATACATCAAGACCCAGAAGAGTTGCCTGGTGGGTCACTCCAACAGCCAGAGCGGTGATGTGGCCATTACCGCTACCTTCCACCACAACTGGTTCGAGGGATCCAGCAGCCGTCACCCGCGCGTCCGCTTTGGTACGGTGCACGTGTACAACAACCTGTTTGACGGCAACACCACCTACGGCGTAGGGTCAGCCTATGGCGCCAAGGTGCTGGTGGAATACAATTATTTTGATGCCGTGCAACTGCCCACCGACATTTGCACCTATCCTGCCAAGGACGGTGGCGTGTCCAACCTCCAGGGCAGCGTGGCCGGTTACCTCTATCCCACCCAGAACGTGTATGTGAACACGCCCGCCAAGGCCAAGAGCCCCTATCCGCTGAGCAATGTCAAGTACACCAAGTACGGCGGCACGGCCGGTACGGAGCTTACCTATGCCGATTTCAAACCTGCCTACAGCTATACGGTAACGGCCGCAGAGGATGTTCCGGCTTTGGTGAAGGCCGGCGCCGGTTATGGCAAACTGGAAGGCTTTGCTTCCGCTCCGGTTCCTGTGGACAATGGCGGCATCACCGACTTTAACGGTACCGATGACGATCCCGTGGACCCGGATCCCGGCAGCGGTGACGAGCCTGGTGGTGGTGAGCCCGGTGGCGATCAGCCTGGTGGTGACCAGCCCGGGTCGGGTGATGGGGCTGCCCATACCTACGTATTCTATTATGATTCCAGCAGTAATCCGCAGAATCTGATGGATGGGATGGCTGGCTCATATTTCACCGCCTCTGCTAAGACTGACCTGAATTCCAACTACAACCAGAACTTCAACCCCTGGACCATTGGCGAGTATTCCTCGACCAAGGGAGTTAAACTAAACAGCAGTGGCTCTGTTACGTTTACTACGTCAAGCACCTATAACTCCTCCGTCCGCTTCTATTTCATCGCTAAGAGCGCAAGCGGCTCGCCCAAGATTCAACTTGTCCCTGCTACTGGGGAGGCTCAGGTATGGGATACTCCCTATGACACACTGGGCGATTCCGGTGAAGTGGCACTGGAAAAGGGAATGGGATATACCATCAAGCAGAAGTCTTCTGAGCAGGCCCTGCTCCTGGTAATTGTAAAGGAAACAGAATAATTTTTAACCAATAATTGCATTTATGGAAAGACTAAACCGCACGTCTGCACCGCAGGCAAAACAGTACACCGAGAAGGTGATTCAGTTTGGCGAGGGAAACTTCCTCCGCGCATTCATCGAGTGGATTATCTGGAAGACCAACCAGAAGACGGACTTCAACGGTTCCGTAGTGGTTGTCCAGCCCATCGAGAAAGGCATGGTCAGCTGGCTCAACGAGCAGGATGGTCTGTACCACCTGAATCTGCAGGGCCTGCAGAACGGCCAGCCCGTGGATAGCGTGGACCTGATTGACGTCATCTCCCGCGGCCTGAACCCCTATGAGGACTTTGCCGCCTACCTGGCCCTGGCCGAGCAGCCGGAAATCCGCTTTGTGATTTCCAACACCACGGAGGCCGGTATCGCCTTTGACCCGGCTTGCAAGCTGGAGGACAAACCCGCCAGCAGCTATCCCGGCAAGCTCACCCAGCTCCTGTATCACCGCTTCCAGTACTTTAAGGGTGCCAAGGACAAGGGCCTTATCATCTTCCCCTGCGAGCTCATCTTCGAAAACGGTAAACACCTGAAAGAGTGCATCCGCCAGTACATCGACCTGTGGAACCTGGGTGCGGAATTCAGCGCCTGGTTCGAGGAAGCCTGCGGCGTGTACAGCACCCTGGTGGACCGTATCGTCCCGGGTTATCCGCGCGATACCGCCGCCCAGCTGTGCGAACGTGCCGGTTACGATGACCATCTTCTGGACAAGGCCGAAATCTTCCACCTGTGGGTGATCGAGGCTCCCAAGGAGATTGCCGCCGAGTTCCCCGCCGACAAGGCCGGCCTGAACGTGCTCTTCGTCCCGTCCGAGGCTCCTTATCACGAGAGAAAGGTGACCCTCCTGAATGGCCCGCACACCGTGCTGAGCCCCGTTGGCTACCTGAGCGGCCTGAACACCGTGAAGGAGTGCTGCGAAGACCCTGAGATTGGCCAGTTTGTGAAGAAGGTGATGTTCGACGAGCTCCTGCCCACCCTGAACCTCCCGAAGGAGGAACTGGTGAAGTTCGCCAATGACGTCATGGAGCGCTTCCGCAACCCGTTCGTGAAGCACTTTGTCACTTCCATCATGCTCAACAGCTTCCCCAAATTCAAGACCCGCGACCTGCCCGGTCTCAAGACTTATCTGGAGCGCAAGGGCGAACTGCCGCAGGGCCTGGTACTGGGCCTGGCCGGCATTTGCACCTACTACAAGGGCGGCAAACGCGGCGAGGACGAGATTGTCCCGAACGACGACCCCAAGATTATGGAACTCCTGAAGGAACTCTGGGCAACGGGCGATGTCGCCAAGGTGGCCAAGGGTGTTCTTGCCGACGAGTTTATCTGGGGCGAAGACTTGAACCGGATTCCCGGCCTCACCGAACTTCTCACCAAGGACCTCGCCCTTATCCAGGAAAAAGGCATGCGTGCCGCCGTAAAATCTATTCTTTAATGAGATACACTCGCTTCGCCTTCGGCTTCGCTCGGTATGACAGGGCCCTTTCTTGTCATACCGAGGCCCAAAGGGCCGAGCGTATCTCACATAATAGGATTCTATGAGTACACAGAAAAAATTAATGACCAATTGGCGGTGGTGGATTTGCAGCCTGCTGTTCGTGGCCACTACCGTGAACTACCTGGACCGTCAGGTGCTCTCCTTGACCTATAAGGAGTTCATTGCACCGGAGTTCCACTGGACCGATGCCGACTACGGCACCATCACCTCGCTGTTCTCCATCTTCTACGCCATTGCCTGCCTGTTCGCCGGCAAGTTCGTGGACTGGATGGGCACCAAGAAGGGCTACCTAATTGCCATCGGCGTTTGGAGCTTCGGTGCGGTGCTGCACGCCGGTTGCGGCGTGGCCACCACCTGGTTCGTGGACGGTGTGGATTCCGTGGAGGCCTTGCGTGCCGTTGAGGCAGGTTCCAATATCGCCTTAACCATCTCTACGGTAAGTGTTTACCTCTTCCTCCTGTGCCGGGGTATTCTGGCGCTGGGCGAGGCCGGTAACTTCCCGGCGGCCATCAAGACCACGGCCGAGTACTTCCCCAAGAAGGACCGTGCTTTTGCCACCTCCATCTTCAATGCAGGTGCATCCGTGGGCGCTCTGGCCGCTCCGCTCCTTATCCCGCCGCTCGCCAAGCACTTTGGCTGGGAAATGGCGTTTATCATCATCGGCGGCCTGGGCTTCATCTGGATGTTCTTCTGGCAGTTCATGTACGACAAGCCGGAAAAGAGCAAACATGTGAACCAGGAGGAGCTTGCCTATATCCATCAGGACGATGCCGCTGAGGCTGGTGCCGAAAAGGCTCCCGCCGCAGAGGAAAAGTCCATCCCCATGCTGCAGTGCTTCCAGTACAAGCAGACCTGGAGCTTCGCCATTGGCAAATTCCTCACCGACGGCGTGTGGTGGTTCTTCCTCTTCTGGGCGCCGGCCTACTTCCAGGACCAGTTCAACGCACCGGCCAGCTCGCCGCTGGGACAGGGCCTCATCTTTACCCTGTATGCTATCGTGACGGTGATTTCGCTGTTCGGCGGCTATCTTCCCAAGCTCTTTGTGGAGAAGAAGGGGATGCACCCCTACAACGGCCGTATGCTGGCTATGCTCATCTTCGCTTTCTTCCCGCTGGTGGCCCTGGCCGCCCAGCCGCTGGGTGCCATGAGCCCCTGGTGGCCGGCCATCCTCATCGGCCTTGCCGGTGCGGGACACCAGGCCTGGAGCGCCAATATCTTCTCTACCGTAGGTGACATGTTCCCCAAGAGCACCATCGCTTCCATTACGGGTATTGGTGCCATGGCGGGCGGTATCGGCTCCATGATTATCCAGAAGGTGGCCGGTAACCTGTTTACCTATGCCGAGGGCCAGGGCGCCGCTTTCCATTTCATGGGTTTCGAGGGCAAGCCGGCCGGTTACTTCATCATGTTCTGCTTCTGCGGCCTGGCCTACCTGCTGGCGTGGATCCTGATGAAGTCCCTGGTTCCCAAGTATAAACCTGTAGAGGTGAAGTAGTCGTCATTTCGAGCGAATTATTATTGTCATTTCGAGCGAAGTCGAGAAATCTCATGAAGAAAATATTATTTGTACTCATTGCTCCTCTGGCCGTGCTTGCGTGCGGCCAGAAGGACACTCCTTCTCCGAGCGGGGGAGATCCCCAGCCTTCTACCGGCCTTGCCAAACCCACCAACGTGAAAATGGTAGAGGCCACGGAAACCACGCTCTCCTTTAGCTGGGATGCCGTCTCCGGTGCTGAATCCTACAGTTACAAGCTTACCGCCACCGGCGAAAAGACGGTAGCGGCTACGGTGGCTGCGACTTCGGTGAAAGTGGAAGGTCTGAAGGCTGCTACCGAGTACAACTTCCAGGTACTGGCAATGGCCGGGGACAAAAAGTCCCTGTACAGCAATGCGGTAAAGGCCAAAACCGCCGGTGGTACTGTGGATCCGGGCGATGAACCCGGCGAACTGCCAACCATCTGCGTGGACCAGCCGCTGGTGTTCACCCTGAATACAACGCCTAAGCTGGGCACCTCCGGCCTTATCCAGGTGTTTGATGCCAATGACAAGCTGGTGGACAAGATTGACATGGCCGATATGGCCAAGATGACGGTCCTGTCCGATGGAACCATGGTCCCCAAGGAGCAGATTGGCGAGGAACGAACCATCAATGAGGTGCATTATTCTGCTACTACTATCCACACGTTCCTGGATGTACTGCACAGCACCCGCTATCGTGCAGTTCCTTATACGCCCATCCGTGTATCCGGTAAGGACGTGATTATCAAGTTGCATAACGAGGCGCTTGCTTTTGGCGGCACCTATTATGTAACGGTGGACGAGTCCGTGTTCGGTCTGGCGGTGAAGAAGGGCGACAACGCTTTTGCCGTGAAGGCCAAACCTTCCGGCAATACGCTGTCTGTGGATCCGGATGGGGATGCCGATTTTTGCACGCTGCAAGGTGCGCTGAGCTATGCCACCACGCTGGGCAAGGATACGGCGGTGACCATCGAACTGGGCAATGGAACGTATCAGGAACTGCTGTACGTGCGTGACAAAAACAACCTCACCATCAAGGGAGCCTCCCGCGAGGGAACCGTGATAGCCTATCCCAATAATGAGAGATATTGCTATGGTTCTGGTGGCTCCACTACGAGCAAACCTGGGGTTGGCAGTGCCATGACTAAATCCGGCGGCCGCGGCCTGTTCCTGGTGGAGAGCTGCAACAACCTGGTTCTTGAGGACTTAACCATCGAGAACACCTTCTGTGCCGATGACCACAAAGGCCAGGCGGAGACCATCTATTATAATGCCGATGGCAAGCGCCTCACCATAGAGAACTGCTCCCTCCTTTCCTGGCAGGACACCTTCCTGTGCAAGGGCGAGGTCTGGGTACATAACTCCCTGATTGCCGGCCATGTGGACTACATCTGGGGCTATCCCAAGGCGTGCCTGTTCGAGGACTGCGAGATTCGTTCCCGCGCCGGCGGATACATTGTCCAGGCCCGTGTGAACAATGCTACGGACAAGGGCTTCGTGTTCCTGAACTGCAAGCTTACAGCTGATGCCGGCGTGACCAGTGGCTCCATGTACCTGGCCCGCAGTGGGGGAGACACCTCCAAGTACGATAACGTCACGTTTATCAATTGCGAGATGAGTTCTGTCATTGCTCCTGTGGGCTGGTTCGGTCCTACGGTGAATTCCAACGCCAAGGCTCCCACGCCGCTGGAGCCCACGGCCGTGAGCGGTTGGAAGGAGTACGGCACCACCGGTGTCTCCACCGGCAGTCGCAACAGCTATGGCCGTATCCTCACCGCTGCCGAGGCGGAGCCTTTCTCCTCCAAGCAGGCCGTCCTGGGCTGGTAACCCTGTTTTGCCCCGCTCTTACGTGGCAATCAATTTGCTGATAATCAGCTAATTACTGTATAATCCTCGTTCGAATTTTGAACGAGGATTATTGTATAACACGCTGTGACTCAGTAGCTTAGCTGTCACGGGAGGCCCGGGACTTTTGCGTTGATAGCAAGTGAGCCTACCGGAGGGAGCGGAACATCTTTTCAATGACGCGGCGCTTCTGTACCGTGCCGGGATGGACGTAGAGGTCCAGGGTGGTGGAAATGGAGGCGTGACCCAGGATGGCCGATACGGTTTTGTAGTCGCACTTGCCCTCGATGCAGCGGGTGGCAAAACTGTGCCGGAGGGCATGGAAGCGCACCTTGGGGATGCCCAGAACAGCCAGCAGGCGATAGAAATACGCACGGAGGTAGCGTGGCTCCAACGGCTCCGGGCTGCCGGTGACCACATAGTGGCCGGGTTTGGCGGCTTTCTTGCTGGGACGCAGCAGTTCCTGGATTTCCCGCGAGAGGGGAATGTCCCGCAGGGAGGTGGCGGTTTTGGGGAGGCCCACCTCCATCCAGTCGGCCTTGATTTCCCCGTCCCTGATCCAGATGTGCTGCACCGTGCGGCGGATATGGACCACTCCGGTCCGAAGGTCGATGTCGCCCCACTGCAGGCCGCATACCTCACCGATGCGAAGGCCGCTGTTCAGGCAAATGAGAACCCCCACGTTCCGGGGTGAGAGATGCGTTTCCAGGAACCGCTGCAGCAGCATACAGTGGTGTTTTGTGAGTACCTGCAGGGAGTCGCGGATGGTTTTGACACTGAGCCCTTTTCCCAGCTCCGCGTTTACATAGGCCTGGACGTTTTGCTCGCTCAAACCGGCGGGAGGAATGGGGTTGAAGTAGGGGACAAGGTGGCTGTTGATGAGGGTGTTGTACGTGGCGTACGTGGCGGGTTTTACCCACGGGCGTTTGTCGGCCTTCCAGGCTGTGCAAACGGTGAAAAATGTGTTGTTCATAGGTTGTAATTATTTGGGTTATTACCGAGTTGCTGGAAATATTGCACCAAATAATAATTTCTGTTACAATTCGCACTTTATTATGTTACACACGCGACTTACCCGCGTGCGTATTGTTTTCTACCTTTGCGACCACAAACACGTAATGGTTACACTTATGGAAAGAAAAAAGCTTAGCTATCTTTGCCCGCAGGTCGACGTTATTGCCCTGGGTGCAAGGGAATTTATCTGCCAGTCCAGCACGGATGTCAATCTTGGCTCGGAGAATATCGTGAATGATATGGGGTTAATCGACCTTGGTTGGGAAAATCTCCTTTAAAAATGCATGAGAATATGAAAAAGTTTTATGTGTTGGCTGCAGCAAGCGCCTTCGTTATTTTCTCCTGCTCCAAGGAGACCCGGATGCAGGAAACCATTTCCGGAGAAAAAGTGACTTATCAGGTGGTGATTGCCGATGAAACCAAGGCTCAGTTGGTCGATGGCTCTGACGCAGAACATATCACCCTCAAATGGAAGGAAGGTGACAAACTGGCCTTCCAGTTCAGTGACGACAGTGTCCAGGAAGGGACCGTTTCCCTGAGCGGAAGCGAGGCCCACGTCTCTGTGGTGGTCCCGTCCGGAGAAACCCTCACGGACTGCTGGTTCCCGTATTCGGATACCAAACCCACGGCCATTCCGGCCAATCAGAGTGCCTCTACCATCAGTTTCCCTCTGGTGAAGAGCGACATTACCGGCAACACCGTAACCCTGTTGGCCCTGGTGGAGGATTGGAGCATTGTCCGCGTTGCCCTGAAGAAGGGGAGCGTGGGAGAAGCCCGCACGCTCAAGTATGTCAAGATCAAGAATAACAACGGTTCCGCCAAACCGGACCTTATCCAGATGAACACAACGGCAACGCTTACCGACGAGGTTCAGTATTTCGACTTCGTCGTACCTGCAGCCGAGTGTAAGCCGCTGGAGATTATCGTAGGGGATTCCAATGGCCTGGAATACCGTCGTAAACTGGCTGCCAACGTGACCCTTGCCAAGGAGAAAACTTATCGGCTCCCGGTCATTGCCGATGTGGACGATTCCGGTCGATACACCTGGATTTTCAAGGGCGAAAACGGCCCTGTGGGCAGTGAGTTGGCTAACAATGCTCCGTTCACTTATTGGTTCCCGTTCTATGCAAGTGCTGCCAATTTCGGTGACATCACCCGTGGTGCAGAATACTGGACCGAGGCCCCCAACGTAGCCAGCAGCAAGAACAACTTCTATTTTGCCATCACGGCAAATATCAGTGGCCAGGGCAGATCGTCCTCCGAATGGGGCTCCGTTGCAGAATCCAAGACCACCATCAACGGCGCAGCCAATCAGGTGATGCGTTTCCCTATTCACACCGGCAACTATCCCATCCTGGGTTTCAAGGTCACCAAACTTGATCTCCTTGGAACCGGTATGAAGGTACGTCTGGACGTCAATTCCACCCAGGATACCAGCTCCCCCGGAACCAATACCTATGTGGGCCGATACATGCCTGTGCGCTATACTGGCGCGGCTGAAAACCGCCACCAGATGCTGAACGAGGACGGCGAGGCCGGTACAGGGGTGTACTATATCGACTTGTCTGCCAGCAATGTCCAGTTCAAGAATGGGACTACTGAATCCAACGAAACTCTGCCCAATACGCGCACGCTGCACTTCACTACCTTCAACCTGCAGTTCCGCGACATTGTCCCGGGTTCCGCCGGCACCATGGACATCTACTGGATTGGCTTCTTCAACTCCAAGAAGGAACTGGAAACCTTCGCCGCGGCCCACTGATTCCGATAACTAATGCAACACATAAGTACGCTATGAAAAAACAAAACTATTTAGTGCCCGAGGTAGAGGCTGTGGAGTTCCGGGCCGAGAATATGATCTGCACATCAGAGATAGTGCAGTTGGGCTTGACCGTTGAAGATGAAGACGAATGGTAATAGAAGGAGGAGTATGAAAAAGTATCAATATCTATTTACTGCACTGCTTGCAATCGCTGCGTGCCAGAAAAACGAAGTCGCACCTGAAACCATTGATGAGGAGCCCGTGTGGGGATATATTACCGCAGAGATAAGCACGACCGCTGTGAAAGGTGTCCTCGTTGATGGGGAAGATGCGAATACCTTAGACTTCAAATGGGAAGTCGGGGATAAGATTCGGATGGCTGTAAATAAGGGTACCCTTGAGACACCTATTTATGCATATCGTAATGGTTACATATATAGTGTAAATGATGGTGAGCATACAGTGACTATCAAGTACGATAAGGGAACAGGAGAAAATATTGCAAATTATATTGTAGGCGCATGGTATCCGTGGCTTGATAAAGAAAACAGTGAACCAAAGGCTATACGTACAACTCAAGACTATTCGATTGGGAAGGTGTCCATCCCTCTCCATGCAACAAATGTCTCTACTGAAAATCCAATTGATGTGGGAACATCAGCAGGTACAGATGTAGAACTATCCCAGAAGTTGGTATTTGGGCCTTATAATCCTGGTGGCACAGCCTTTTCGGTTCTTGGTTTTCGACTGAAGGGCGCTGAACGCACAATCAAGAGCATAAAAGTCAATAATGGAAGCCAGGATTACACGCTAACCAATATCAATACGCCATTAACGGATGATGTTCAGTATTTCTACATTGTCCTGCCGGCATCTGACACCCCGCTCTCCAATTTCAAGGCTACCATCACCGCAAATGACGGAGAAAATGACCTGGAGTACACCCGTACCAAGTCCTCTTATACTCCTACTGCAGGAAAGGTTACCCGTTTCCCGGTAATTTCGGATATAAACGATACGGGACGATACACCTGGATTTTCAAGGGCGAAGACGGCCCTTCCGGCAATAAACTCAGCCAGAATGCTCCGTTCACGTATTGGTTCCCGTTCTATGGCAGTCCTGCTGCCGCTCATCATAGTGACATTACCCGCGGCGCAGACCATTGGACCGAGACGCCCAACGTGTCCGTCGGCAAGAACAATTTCTATTTCGCCATTACGGCCAATATCGACGGTCAGGGCAGGTCTTCCTCTGAATGGGGCTCTGTGGCCGAATCCAAGACCACGATCAACGGCGCAGCCAATCAGGTGATGCGTTTCCCTATTCACACCGGCAACTATCCCATCCTGGGTTTCAAGGTCACCAAACTTGATCTCCTTGGAACCGGTATGAAGGTACGTCTGGACGTCAATTCCACCCAGGATACCAGCTCCCCCGGAACCAATACCTATGTAGGCCGATACATGCCTGTGCGCTATACTGGCGCAACTGAAAACCGCCACCAGACCCTGAGCGAAGACGGCGAGGCCGGTACGGGTATATACTACATCGACCTGTCGGCCAGCAATGTCCAGTTCAAGAATGGGACAAACGCCAACGAAACCCTTCCCAACAGCCGTACACTGCACTTTACTACCTTCAACCTGCAGTTCCGCGACATTGTCCCCGGTACCTCCGGCACCATGGATATCTACTGGATTGGCTTCTTCAACTCCAAGAAGGAACTGGAAACCTTTGCTGCAGCTAACTAGTCCTTCCCGACAGAATATATGATTTCACCAGCCCCAACCCTCACGGTTCCGGGCTGGTTTTTTCTGCTCAGGCGGGCCAGGTGGAATTCCAGTCCCTCCTCCGTCACCGCCGCAGTAGCCAAAGTGGCAGCAACGAAGTGTGCCTGGGCTAAGGGTGCTGGTAGGTGGTAAAATTTTCGCCACCCACCGGCAAAATCGACCCTTTTTGCTTGTGGGTGGTTATTTTTTCGCCAGTCACCCGCACCCGGCTTCGTGTTGTGGCCCCTCACCGGTTCCGGGCTGGTGATTTTTTGCTATTAGCGTTGTTGCTTGTGAGTAAAAAAACACTTATCTTCGCAACAGAGAAAAAAGTTTTATGGAAGAGAAGAAACATATCCTTCAGGAGCCATCTGCTGCTTATGGTAGGAAGGTAAGAATGGACGGACTTGTGTTCACCCCAATGGAGAACATGATGGAAACCCTCCGTTCTCAAGGCGCTATTACGCACGCTGAATTAGTCGAAAAACTTTCGAAGTATTTGTAGGCCGTGGATAGTAGGGTTAGGACAACAGGGGTAGAGTTAATATATTCTTCCGAGGTAACGAGCGAGATTGAACGGATAATCAGTTTGAACCTATCTGTTCCTTTAGACAAGGTCGCCCTTTTTATTTCACGTCTTTTAAAGGGCTTTCAAAATTTGGCGAATAGTGACAATGACTTTATCCCGTATTGGGGAGATTATCTTTATGAGATGGAGGATATAGGGATGGTTGTTTTCCAGCCAATTTTTGACACGACCTCTGAAAGCACAGCATTTTACGTGAAGAGCATTCGTTGGAATTTCCCCAACAGTAGGTTTTTCTACATGTTTGATTACTGAGAACGTGTACTTGCCCTCAATGGGCAAATTTCTCATATACATTTGGAAGTCAAGGAAGGTATATATATCTTTATGAAAATATATATATGAAAACAGCGGTCAAACGAAAACTGATTGATATAAAGCCTGCGGTGTTTGATTCTCTTATGGTTCAAGCCAAAGGGGAAGGTCTCTCTTTGAAGAAATATATAGAAGCGTTATTGGAAAGGGAGAACCCAAAAAGCGGACATGGCATTCCTCACTCCGTAAAAGATGCCCGGGTTATCAGCCTGGTAGGCATTGGCAAGCGGGCTGTCGCCGCACTGGACCCCAATGATGACCGTGCACAATATATCCTTTCCAAATGAGTATGAAGGTGTTCCCTTCACACAAACAACAACGCTAATAGCTAAAAACCAGCCCGGAACCGGTGAGGGCTGCGGGCTGGAGAAATAATTATTAACCTTGAAGGTAGGAGAACTAATGGTTAAAATGACTGATTGATCATCCATTTATCATAGCAATCTTTTGCATCTGCTTCTGACTTGAAGGTCCCCGCCCAATAAACCTTGAACTCTGATGGAACCGGTTCTCCATTTTAACAGAAATAGCGATTTTACATTGAATACGTTTGATATCTTTGACATCTCCAGTTGCTACGTCATTAAGAGTTCCGGAGCTGAAATTATATCCTAAACAAAAAATACTTCTTCCATAATTGATTATCTCCATCCTTTGTAGGAACTGCGTAATACTTGGAATCCTCCATACAAATCGCCCAAACAGGATAGTCGGCACCTAAAGTAATACGCGGAATATTGTCTCCATTCTTATTGGGGTTTGCAATAAGTCCCGTTCCATCACCTTTGCTTATTCGATTATTCCAAAGCGGAGAAAAGTTGTATCGATAGTTGCTCCCATCAAGATTATATTTCAGTTGCATTAGGGCGTGAATAAGCTCGGGACCGCCAGGGGAGCGTTTGGGGCCGATAATGCGCCGGTGGCGGGCCGAATGGTCCGCCACTGCTACGGTTTGCCGGGAAAACGTGCCGCTGGCGGGCCTGGGTTGAGGAGGAGATGCCCGGTCGGGGGAGCGTGACAAACTGGGTTGGTTTATGTGACAGTAGGTGTGTGAAATGTACAAAGTTTTTCGCATCTTTGCATAGACACATAACCATAACACAGTGGCAATGAAAAATTCCATCCTTACTTTTGTAGCCATTCTTCTGATGGCACCCCAGGCCTTTGGGCAAAAAGTGGTGCATACGGAACGCTATGCTCAGGACAACCAGAAGCTCCTGTCCCGGGCGGATATCGGCCACCGCGTGGTCCTGATGGGAGATTCCATAACGGATTTCTGGCCCACAAGGAGTCCAGGGCTCTTTGAGAAGCACCCTAATCTAGTAGGCAGGGGAATAGGCGGAGAAGTATCGGCCCAGATGCTTTTACGCTTCCAGCCGGATGTGATAGACCTTCATCCGGAGACCGTGGTCATCCTGGCCGGTATCAACGACATTGCCCAGAATTTGGGAGACACCTACAACGAGGACAATACCTTCAACAATATAAAAAGCATGACGGAACTGGCCCGGGCGCATGATATCCGCGTGGTCCTGTGCGCGCTCCTGCCTTCGGTCCGTTGCCGCTGGCGTCCGGAGATTGAAGATGTGCCGGAAAAAGTGGCGTCCCTGAATGCCCGCCTGCGCACCTATGCGAAAGAGAACGGCATTCCCTTTGCCGATTATTACAGCGCCCTTGCGGGCGAAGACGGAAAGACCATCCGCGGGGAATACTCCCCGGATACGGTGCACCCCAATCCCGCCGGCTATGCCATCATGGAGAATATTCTGCTCAATATCCTGGACGCGCAGCCCCAGTCGTTTACCGTAAATCTGTACCCGGACGGCCCCGCCGAGCAAAACGGCCTGGCCGGGCAGGAAACTTCCCGTGACGATGGCTTTGTCCGCAATACGTCCGATGCCACCCTCACATGTTATCTGCCTGCCCGCTCCAACGGAAAAATGGTGGTGATATGCCCTGGCGGTGGTTATTCCGGCCTGGCCATGCGCCACGAAGGCGCCAATGTGGCGGAATGGTTCATGGAGCATGGCTTTGCGGCCTGCGTACTCAAGTACAGGATGCCCAACGGCCACCATACCATCCCGCTGTCGGACGTACAGGCCGCTTTCCGCTATTGCAGGGCGCATGCTGCAGAATGGGGAATCGGCAAAATCGGTATCATGGGCTTCTCGGCCGGTGGACATCTTGCTGCTACCGCTTCCAACTTCTATGCGGATGCCGGCACCCGGCCGGATTTTTCCATCCTCTTCTATCCCGTTATCACACTGGAAGAAGGGATTACCCACAAGGGAACCCGCGACCGTCTGTTGGGAAAGAGGGTGAACGACACGGAACTGCTGGCCCATTACTCCCTGGAGAATCAGGTGACGGAAAACACGCCGCCCACCTATATCGCCCTTACTGCAACCGATAAAGCGGTTCCTCCGGAGAACAGTTACCGGTATTACCGGGCGCTCATGCGCTGCAATGTCCCTGTCCAGATGCAGGTGTATCCGGAGGGGCCGCACGGCTTTGGTTTCATCATAAAGGATGATGAGAAGGATAACCTCAAAAAAGCGTATCGTGAGGCCTTATACCGGGATCTGGAATGTTGGCTGAGTCAGCTGTAACCCTCCTGTGACAAAATGTGCAATTGCTTGTGACATTCTGCAAGAAGAAAGTCGCAGGCAATTGCCATCTTTGCATCAGTGACACTAGAACATTATTAACCAAACCATAACTTATTATGTCCAACACAATCTTACGCATCCTGCGTCTCGCTGCTTTGGCAACGGGGCTGTTTACTGCATCGGCAGTAGCGGCCCAGGCCCAGAAGGCGGTGCACGGCAGGGTAGTGGAAGCCGGAACCGGCTATGGGGCCATTGGCGCCGCCGTGGTCGTGGACGGTTCATCCACCGGAGCCATCACCGACGTTGACGGTAACTTTGAGCTGGCCGCTCCGGAAGGCTCTCCCGTCACGGTGACCATGATTGGCTTCAAAGAGGTGAAGGCCATCCTGCAGGAAGGGATGGTTGTTCGCCTGGAAGAAGACACCGAGCTTCTTGAAGAAGTGGTAGTCGTGGGCTATGGTACCGTGAAGAAGGAGTCCCTCTCCGGTGCTATCGCCGTTGTAAAAGATGAAATGTTGAAAGAGAAGGGCGCATTGTCCAGCCCGGTTCAGGCGCTGCAAGGCCAGGTGCCGGGTGTCATCATCACCCGCGCCTCGTCGGCCCCCGGCGATGAAAGCTGGAGCATGAGCCTGCGTGGCGCCGTTTCTGCCAACAACACCGAGCCTCTGGTGGTGATTGACGGTGTGGCTGCAGAAAGCGTGAACGAGCTGCGCCTGCTCAATCCCTCCGACATCGCCTCCATGTCCTTCCTGAAGGACGGCGCCGCCGCTATCTATGGTTCCCGTGCTGCAGGTGGCGTTGTGCTCATTACCACCAAGAAAGGCAAGGCCGGCAAGGCCAAGGTGAGCTACAACGGTTCCGTTACCGTAAAAACAGTGGGCCGCCTTCCCAAACTGATGGATATTGACACCTGGGCCGATGCTGTCATGGAGACCCTCTCCAACGATGGCAAGTCCTCCGACGAGACCTGGTGGAAATATGCCCTTCTGGCAAAACAGTATAAAGGCGGTTACATCGACCTTAGCCAGCAGGCCAATCCTTTTGGTACTACGGCATTTACCGACGTGGACGACTTTGTATTTGACGATAAGGTGGACTGGTTCGGCTCTGTCTTTGGTACGGCCGTTTCCCATGGCCACGACCTGTCTGTGACCGGTGGTACGGAAGTGAGTTCCTACCGTGTGTCCCTGGGCTATCAGTACGATGGCTCTCCGCTGCAGTACGGCCGCAACAACAACCGCCGTTACAACGTGCGCGCCACCAATACCTATAAGATTACGGACCATGTCACCCTGGAATCCATCCTGGGCTTCAACCGTCAGGACCAGGTGGCTCCCGTGGACGTAGGTGCGCTGCTGAGCACCACCGTTCCCATGCCGGGTCTTCCGCTGTTTACCAAGGACGGCAAAGCCTATCGCTGGGGTACCTGGAACTCTCCGGCTGCGCAGGCCGAGTTCGGCGGCGACAACAAACTGGCCGTGAATGCGTTCAACATCAACGAAACGCTTAAGATCAAGTTCACCGACTGGCTGGACGGCAACGTGAACCTGGGTTACAACACCTCCTCTGCCAACCGTGAAAAGGACAATCATTCCGTAGAGTATTATAACTACGCAGGCACCAAGTTGCAGGCCCTGAATCCCACGGCGGCCAACAGCTCCTATCAGAGCACTTCGGCCCGTACGGACTTTTACAGTGCATCGGCCTATCTGAACGCCCACAAGGAGTTTGCCAAGGCCCACAACACCTCTCTTACGCTGGGTGCCCAGTATGAGTTCAAGGACTACCGCTACTTTGGCGTAACCGGCAAAGACACGCAGGTGGGCCTGGAAGTCGTCAACGGAGCAGGGGAGATTCAACTGGATCCCAAACCCAGCAAATATCAGTTTGCCGTGGCTTCGTTCTTCGGCCGCGCCAACTATGACTACAAGTCCCGTTACCTGGTGGAACTGAATGCCCGTTACGACGGTTCTTCCAAGTTCCTGCCACAAAACCGCTGGGCCTTCTTCTGGGGCGCATCCGTTGCCTGGCACATCAGCAAGGAGCCCTTTATGGAAGCGGCCAAGGGATGGCTGAGCGAGCTCAAACTCCGCGCTTCTTATGGTGAAGTGGGTAACCAGAGCGGTATTGCCAACTACGACGGAAGCCAATTCTACAGCCTGATTGCCTCCAGCGGCGCTCTCATTGGCGGCTCCCTGGCATCGTACATCCAAACCAACGGTACTTTTGCCTCCACCTCCCGTACCTGGGAGCGCATCAAGAACTACAACCTGGGCCTGGACTTCGGCTTCCTGGACGGACGCCTCTCCGGTATGGTGGAACTGTTCCAGAAGCGCAATGACAACATGCTGGTAAACATCTCCTACCCGTCCTTGATTGGTGATACGGCCCCCAAGGCCAACAGCGGCAAGTTCAAGGCATGGGGTTATGAAGGCCAGCTCACCTGGCGCGACCACGTGGGCAAGGACTTCTCCTATAATATTGGAGGCACCTTCACCTTCGCTCGCAACCAGCTGATGGATCTGGGCGGCAGCGCCAAGATTGTGAACAATGCCTTTGTTTCCAACCGGGAAGGCTATCCGCTCAACTCCCTGTTCGGCCTCCAGTACGGCGGCAAAATCCAGACAGAAGCGCAGCGCGAGGCTTATCTGGAAAAATACTACGAAGGCAACACCATCGGCCTTACTTCCGATATCCGCCTGGGCGACAATATGTTTGTGGACCAGAACAAGGATGGTAAGCTCACCGAGGACGACTTTATTTACCTGGGTTCCGATACGCCGGAAATCCAGTATTCCTTCAACGCCGGTGTGCAGTGGAAGGGCCTGGATTTTTCCATCGTGTTCCAGGGTGCAGGCAACCGTGTGGTCTATAACGGCATCAACAACTGGACCGTGCCCATGCGTGCCCTTTACACCAACTCCACCACCGTGGCTGTGGGAAAAACCTGGTCTGTGGACAGGCCCGACGGCTATTATCCGGCCTACACCAACAAGAGCAATATCAACAACTATAACTACCAGTCCTCTACCTGGAGCGCATCCGACGGTTTCTATCTGCGTTTGAAGAACATTACCCTGGGTTATTCCCTGCCGGAAGACCTGCTCAGAAAGACGCGCTGTCTCTCCGCGGTACGTGTCTTCTTCACCGGAACCGACCTGTGGGAGTACACCCTTATCCAGGACGGCTGGGATCCGGAGGCCAAGAGCAACCCCACGGGCACTTCCCGTTATCCGTTCATGCGCGGTTTCTCCTTCGGCGTCAGTTTAACTTTCTAATAAGGACCAACTATGAAATCTGTATCTAAAATACTGAGCATTGCGGTGATTGCCCTCAGCGCCGCCGCCTGCATGAACCTGGAGCCCAAGGATTCCCTGGGAGACGTCCAGGCTTGGTCCAAGGCTTCCAATTACGCTTTGTTCGCCAACCAGTTTTATGGCTGGACGCGCGACTTCAACGGCTCCGGAAGCGCCACCTATATGAATGCCTTTACCGATGGTGTCCACTCCGACCATCGTTCCGACCTCATTGCCGGTCCCAACGAGAACCAGTGGAGCCAGGGTACCAATACGGTTCCGGCAACGGATGCCAACTACGGCACCCTCTACAAGCGCATCTACTACGTGAACCTGCTGCTCAAGAACGCGGAGAGCTTTGCTTCCAAGAGCGATATTGCCACGCCGGTTGGTGAGGCTTATTTCTTCCGCGCCTACCTGTTCTTCGAACTGGTACAGATGTATGGCGACGTCATTTACCTGGACGCGCCCGTGGAACTGACCAGCGAAAAACTCAAGGCCCAGCGCGACAGTCGCGTTACCGTGGTCCGCAATTGCCTGGCCGACCTTAAGAAAGCGGTGGAACTCCTCCCGGAAACGCCCGCCGAAACCGGCCGGGTAGGGAAGGGAGCTGCAAACGCCCTCATCAGCCGTATCGGCCTGTATGAAGGAACCTGGCAGAAGTACCACAAGGGCGATGCCGCCGCATCCAAGGAGTTCCTCTCCGATGCTGCCGCCGGCGCCAAGGCCGTGATTGATTCCAAGCAGTATAGCCTGTTTTACGACGCCGGCCTCGGTGGACGGGACAGCTACAAGTACATGTTCATCCTGGAAAATGTAGACTGCAATCCCGCCAAACTCACCAAGAGTGACAACAAGGAGTACATCCTGGCCCACTGCCACGACGAGGCCCTCAAGAAGATAGGCACGAACATTACCCATGGTGCCCAGAATTCCGGTGTGTACCTGACCAAGAAACTGGCCGATATGTACCGCTGCCAGGATGGCCTGCCCATTGCCAAGAGCCCGCTCTTCCAGGGGTATGCTTCCCAGAACAGCGAATTCTCCAACCGGGACAACCGCATGAACGCCACCATGCTCCAGCATGGCCAGAAATACTGGAACAACGACGGTAAGTGGCGCACCACCTGGACCGTTGCCGATGAAGAGAACGCCCTTACCTGCGACCGTCGTTCCAACTCCGGTTACATCAACAACAAATGGGCAACCGAACGGCAGGTGGACGACACCAACGAAGGCTACGACTATCCGGTTATCCGCTATGCGGAAGTGCTGCTGAACTATGCAGAAGCCAAGTTTGAACTGGATGGCGCCATCTCCGACGCCGACCTGGACCTCTCCCTGAACCTGGTCCGCGGCCGTTCCAACCCTTCCATGGTAAAGCTTTCCAATGCGCTGGTGAATGCCAACGGCCTGGATATGCTGGAGGAAATCCGTTGCGAACGCTCCGTGGAACTTGTCCTGGAGGGCTTCCGTATCGATGACCTCAAACGCTGGAAGACCGCCGAGAAGGAAATGCCCGGCAACCTGACCGGCATCAAACTTACCGGCACCTGGTATGAAACCAACTGGTCCAACCAGTCCCGTCCCAAAGACGGTGATGGTTGCATCATCCTGTACGACGGACGTAGCTGGAGCGCCAAGAACTATCTGCTCCCGCTGCCCTCCGACGAGCGTCAGCTGAACCCGAACCTGGGCCAGAACCCCGGTTGGTAATCGTTAAAATGCGTATGATTATGAAAAAGAGCTATATAATCCTTGCCGTGCTGGCACTGGGCACCCTGGCTGCCTGCAAAAAGGAGGCGACACCTACGATGAGTCCCGTTGTGCTGGTGAAGGAAATCGCCATGACCTTTGGAGATGACGTGGCAGCCAAAGTCTATGTAGACGAAAACGGAGATGCCGTGTTCCCGCTGCAGGCGGGAAAGAACGTCACGGTTGGCTGTTCGTTCACCCCTGATGCCAGCGAACTTACCTCCAGGCAAATCCGCTGGTCCTCCTCCAACGAAGAGGTGGCCACTGTGGACGATGGCCTGATCACCGGTGTGAACGAAGGCGAGGCCGGTATTACCGTGCAGCAGTATCCGTTCAGCGTGACCGCACAGGCTACCCTGAAGGTGAAAGTGTTCAAAACGGCCGTTCCGGCTACCGGCGTGAGCATTGTCGTTCCCGCCGACCGTGAACTGCATACCGATGATACTCCCATTGTTTATGAAGGGGAAACCATTGACCTGGACGCGCTTGTGACCCCGAAGGAGGCAACCTACAAGACGGTGATCTGGAGTGTGGACAAGAGCGATATTGCCACCATCGACCCTATCAGCGGCGAACTGACCGGTGTGAAGGAGGGGCAGGCGACCGTTACGGCTACTTGCGTGGAGGAAAAGGACGTGAAGGCGTCCGCTACCTTCACCATTGCGCCCAGCGTTGCTCCTTCGAGCATCCAATTCCTCAGCGAAGGTGGCCTTCTTTCTGTTGCCGATGCCACTTACACAATTGAATATGAGACGGTTCCCGCCCTGTGCAACCGCTCCGTGATTATCTGGCAGAGCTCCGACGAAGAGGTGGCTACCGTAGAGAAGGGCGTTGTTACGCTGCACAAGTACGGGAAGGTGGAGATTAGCGCTACCTGCCCGGACAGCGACGACCCCAACGCCAGCGCCAGCCTCACCCTGAACATTCCGGCCGGCTACTACCATGAGCACCTGGAGAATCCCGCCCTGTGGATTCCGAAGACCACTGGCATGACCATGACGCTCAGGATCAGTGATGCCGGAGAAACCTACTACGACATTGTCCCCAATAAGAACAATGCCAATACCGGTCGAGGCGACTTCGCCCGTGTGGCTCCCACCTTCATTTCCCGCGCGTACCCCATCATCACCCTCCGTTTGGACGACGTGAATGACAAGGCCGACGAAACGGGTGTGGATGGCAAGAAGTTCTCGCGCAATATCAACCTGGATACTTCCGGCAGCGCCGAGGATGGCACCAAATTCTCCGGGAACGTAGGCGGCAACAACAACAAGTGGCTGCGCAAGATCCCTTGCTCCGACGGCTCCGTAATCCTGGTGTACGACCTTTCCTCCCAGGCCTTTGCCAACGGTGGCGTGCTCCCTGAGAATGTTCCCGTGAACTTCTCCACCTGGCAAATCAAGTATGCCGATATCCGCAACAGCGGCAAGGAGGACATCAAGGACATCAATAACATGAGCTACCGCTTCTTCTGGTTCCACACCTTCACCTCCAATGAGGAGATGAATGCCTATCTTGCCGGCTGGACGGCCCGGACAGGTATCACCTACGAAGGCGGCCCCGGTTGGGAAGAACCCGAACCGCCGGCAGTCCCCGCCGGCCTCAAGCTGGACAAGGCCTCCGACAAGGCTTCCATTACCGACGGCACCTATACTATCGGCTATACTACCTCTCCCGCTATCGGTGACGACGTCCCGTCCATCACCTGGACTAGTTCCAATCCTGATGTCGCTACCGTAGCAGACGGCGTGGTGACCATCCTGTCCGTCGGCTCTGTGCAGATTACCGCAACCTGCGTGGGGGACAAGGATGCTCCGGAAGGGTTTGTGCGCAGCGCTACCTTCACCCTGGATATTCCCGTGGGCTTCTACCAGGAGCACATGACCCATGCCGAACTCTGGGCAAAGGGACAAAATGGAACGGAAATCACCCAGCTCACCAGTGGTGCCGGTGAAACCTACCTGAATGTGGTGCCCGAGAACCAGACCAGCAAGGGCCGTGGCGACATCAAGCACGTTGGCGCCGTTTCCCTGAACCGCGCCTATCCCATTGTCACGTTCCGCATCGACGACGTGAACGACAGGGCCGACGAAACCGGTACCGAGGGGAAGAAATTCTCCCGCAACATTAACATGGATACGAACGGCATGGGAACGGATGACAAGGAATACAAGGGCAACTTTGGAGGAAGCAACAACAAGTGGAGCAAGAAGATCAAGTGCTCTGACGGCTCTTCCATCCTGGTGTACAACCTTGCTTCCCAGTCCTTCGCTACGGGTGGTATCCTTCCGGAAGATGTGACGGCAAACCTGACTACCTTCCAGATCAAGTATGCCGATATCAAGAACTCCGACAGCTCCAATATCCAGGACATCAGTCATTTGACCTACCGCTTCTTCTGGTTCCATACCTTCCAGAGCGAGGATGAATTGAATGCATATCTGGCCCAGTGGTCCAGCAAAACAGGAATAACCTATGAATAAGATTTTGACAATTACCGCAGCGTTTGCCCTCATGGTGGGGGCAAGCGCCTGCAATAAGAATCTTCAGCATGGCGTGACAGACCTCACGCTTCCCGAGAAGAAGGTGGAACCGGTGGAGGTTACATTCCAGCACCCCGGTGCCTATGTGAATGCGGCCGATATCGCCCGTGCCAAAGCCGCAGTAGCTGCCGCAGATGTGACAGATCCGGTCTATGCCGCATGGCAGAGCTTCTGCAAAAGTCCTTGGGCGCAGGAGACCATTCAGCCCCATGTGCTGGAGACGGTGGTCCGTGGCGACGCAACCGGCACCGGAACTACCGAGAACTATATTACCTGCTGTGAACAGGCTGGCGCAGCTTTCCAGCTGGCTCTCCGCTGGCAAATCTCCGGAGAGGTTAAATATGCGGAGGCCGCCCGTTCCATCCTGAACGGCTGGGCCGCCGGTTGTAAGCGAATCACGGCCAACGACAACAACCAGTATTTGCTGGTGGGCTTCCAGGGACATGCTTTTGCCAACGCGGCGGAACTGCTGCGTGGATATGAAGGCTGGACTGCCTCCGAGCAGGAGAAGTTCAAGAACTGGCTGCGTACCATTTGGCTCACCAAGGCCCAGTGGTTCATTGACAACCACGGCGGCAGCGGCGTGTGCAACCTGCATTACTGGTCCAACTGGGAACTTTGCAACCTGTCGGCCATCCTGGCAATCGGCATTTATCTGGACGATGAAGCGCTAGTGAACTACGTGAACAAGGAGTGGCTGGCCGGAAAGGGCAGCGGTGCGCTCAGAAACTTTGTCCCGTATAATCCCATTGCCGATCCTTCCGGTCACAGCGCCGCTATTGCCCAGCACATGGAGAGCGGCCGTGACCAGGGCCATGCTACACTGTGCGTTTCCATGGCTGCCGAACTGTGCCGCATGGCGCAGAACGCGGGCCTGGATTTCTGGGGAACGGACAACGACCGCGTGCTGGCCGCCTTTGAGTATACGGCCAAATATAATGTAAAGCCCAACGGCACCTTTATCACTACCTCCATGCCGTTTACGCGCTATGAGTACTGCCCGGCCGGCTGCGGCTGCGGATCCGGCCATAGCGCCACCCATACGGTTGTTTCCGCCGACGGCCGCGGTAAGGTGCGTCCGGGATGGGAACTCATCTATGCCCATTATATCAAGGAAGCGGGACGGGCTGCCAATACCTGCTACTATACCAAACTTTTTGCCGAGCAACTCCGTTACACGGACAACGTGCTTACAGGCGACGGCGGTGCAGGCGACAGCCGGTATGGAACGACCAACGCCGCCTTCGACCAGTTGGGCTGGGGAACCCTCCTCTTTTATCAGGGCGAATAATTTTGTAAATTTGAGGAATTTAGTTCCTCGGATATGATGCAACGAATTCGCATATTTGCTGCAGCGGTGCTGCTCCTGTTATCAGGGGCAGCACAGGCTGCGCAAACAACGCCTGTTTTGTTCCGTCACCTGGATGAGCGTGGCGGCCTGCCGGACAACAACGTCCGCAGTTTCCTCATGCTCCCGGACGGGCGCATGCTCATCCGTACCTCGTCCTACCTGAGTATCTTCGACGGGGAGAACTGCCGCAATTTCCAATGGGATCCGGAACGGATTCCCTATACGGAATACAGCGGCGAAAGCGGCATGTCTTATGTGGAGACGGGCCATCTGGTGCTCCTGAAAACCCTGGGGCAGCGCTGGGCATTCGACGTTTCCCGTGAACAATTTGTCTATGAAGGCATTCCGGAGTCGGAGGAGGAGCATCCCCAACCGGTTTCGCAGGACGGCCCCAACAGCCGCAACCTGCAGGTACGTGCCGCCGATGGCGCCCTGTGGGTACTGACGGACAAGAAAGTGTCCCGTATCGGCGCCGATGGAAACATCCGCGAGGTAGTCCTGCTCCCGGAGGGAAGCGATGATCTCTTTACCGCCATTGCCGTGGGGAAGGATGGCAGGGTGTGGCTGGGCTCGGCCCGTTCCGGCCTGCGGATTGTTCTGGCCGATGGCAGCGTTCAGCAGCTCCCTTACATGGAAGCGACCGACGGACGCCGGATCGAACAGCATACGGATATCTCCTGTATTTATGCCGACAACCGGGGCGGCATCTGGATTGGAACGCAGAATGAAGGCCTGCTGTTCTCGCATCCCGACATCCTGCATTTCCGGACGGTCAACAACGGGACCCTGTCCGGCGGTGTTTTCCGCGACCAGGGAATGAAATGCTTCGCAGAGGTTTCCGGCGGCAAGGTGCTCGTGGGAACCGTCAAGGGCTTAGCCTTATATGAGCCTGACGCCAACCGGGTATCCTATCCCTGGCCCGCCCTCAAGGATGCCCTGGTCATCAGCCTGTATGTGGATTCGCAGCAGGCTGTCTGGGTGGGAACTTTTTATGATGGAATGTATCGGATAGACCCGGTGACGGGCCGTATCCGCAACTATAACTGGCCGGAAGACGGAAATGTGGATGTCTCCTACAAGCGTGGCCGCGTTAACCGCAATTGTGTCCGCAGCCTGTTGGAAACGGCCGATGGCACGTACTGGATTTCGGTCTACGGCGGCGTGGGGCGTTTCAATCCTGTCACCGGAGAAATCCGCCTGCTGAGTGAAAAGCATCCGGAGCTTTCGTCCCAGCGCATCGTCCGTGTCCTTACTTATTCGGAAGACGGAATCCTGGAAGGGATGGGGGACCATGGCCTGTTTCGCTACAGCGCACCGCTCGACAGCATATTGGCGCTTTCGGCCGTCAGCCCTTATCAGTCCCCTCAGGCCAAAGTGATGAGCCGTGTGGAATATGCTCCCGGCGAATGGTGGTTTACTACAGCATCCCGTATGGGACGCTCCTGCAGTGGTGCTACGCAGCCGGAAATCACTTATTATTCCGAAGAATACGGGATTTCCTGCGGCGCTTTTCTGGAGAATGCGGTTCTGAAACACTCTTCCGGCAAGCTCCTCTTTGGCGGAGCATCCGGTTTTGTGGTGGTGGATCCGAAAGCCGCGCATCTGCCGGATGAAGGCATTGCGCCGGTGATATCGGCCATTACGGTAGACGGAGAACCCCGTTTCCCGGAAGACGGAAAGTTGACCGTTCGCTATAATGAACATGATATATCTTTATACCTGAGCAATTTGAACTACGCGAATCCGTCCCTTTCCGTTTACCAATATATGCTGGAGGGACAGGACCGCAAGCGCACCACCGTGTCATCCAGTTATTCGCACCAGGTACGGTGGAATTCCCTTCGTCCGGGTAAGTATGTGTTCCGAGCCAACGCCTCCAACAATATGCTGGATTGGAGTCCGGAGACGTCGCTGGAGATTGAGGTGAAACCTCCGTTCTGGGCTACGGTATGGGCGTTCGTGGTGTATGCACTGCTGGCTGTCATGGGCCTTCTGGGCGTAACTTGGTGGGCCTATCAGCGGCAGCTTCGGAAACTGCGGGACAGTGCACAGGCGGAGCGGCACAGGCAGGAAAAGGAGCTGGTGGAAATGAAGATGCGCTTTTTTACGAATATCTCCCATGAACTCCGTACACCGCTGTCGCTTATTCTGTTGCCGCTGGAGAGCCTGATGAAAGAGAAGGAGGAGGGGAGTGCAGAATACAGGAAGCTGGACACCATGCACCGCAACGCCCAGTCACTGCTGGAACTGGTGAACCACCTGCTGGACTTCCGTAAACTGGAGATGGGGGGCGAAAAGCTGCATGCAGGCGTGGGCAGTTTCTCCGATTTTGCCTCCTCTGTGGTGGAATCGTTCCAACTGGGAGCGCAGGAGAAGGGGATTACGCTCACTTTCCTGGACGAGACAGGCAATCCGCTGGTATCCTTTGACAAATCCATGATGCAGAAGGTGCTCAACAATCTGCTGTCCAATGCGTTGAAGTATACACCGGAAGAGGGGGCCGTCCATGTGTACCTTACCCGTGAGGAGAATCGGATAAAAGTGGCGGTATCCGACACCGGACGCGGAATACCGGCAGCAGACTTACCGGACATCTTCGACCGCTTTTATCGGAGCGGAAATGCCGGAACTACTTCCGGGACGGGTATCGGCCTGTCCCTGGTGAAACAATATGTCGAGATGCACGGCGGTACCGTGGCGGTGGAGTCCAGGGAAGGGGAGGGCTCGGTGTTCTCCTTTACGCTGCCGTTGCCTGCTCAGGCCGGCGAGCGCCCGGAAGAACCGCAGGCGCCCTTGGAGCAAGCCTCCCGGCGTATCCTGGTGGTGGATGACAATGCCGACTTCCGGAATTATCTGGAGGAAGAGCTTTCTCCCCTGTATGCGGTAACCACGGCTTCCAGCGGGGAAGATGCGCTGAAAAAGCTCTCGTCGGCCCAGGTGGACCTGGTGGTTTCCGACGTGATGATGCCGGGCATCAGCGGCTTGGAACTCACCCGTGCCATCAAGGAAAACGTGGAAACATCGCATATCCCGGTCATCCTCCTCACGGCGCGTACATCTGACGATGTCCGCACGGAAAGTTATGAGCAGGGAGCCGATGCCTACCTCACCAAGCCCTTCCTGGTAGAAATGCTGCTGGCGCGTGTCCGCAACCTCCTGGACGAGCGGGAGAAACGGATGAAATCTTTCTCCTCCGGCGCCGATGTCTCGCCCATGCACGTGACCATTACCACGTTGGACCAGAAGCTGATGGCCCGCATCATGGAGTGCCTGGAACAGAACATGGACAATGCCGACTATTCCGTGGAGCAACTGGCCTCGGACGTGGGCATGCACCGGATGAACCTGTATCGCAAGATTCAGAACCTGTACGGCATGACCCCTTCCGAGTTCATCCGCACCATGCGCCTGAAGCGTGCCGCCCAGATTATTGCCGACGATCCCAACCTGAATGTGGCCGAAGTGGCCTATATGGTGGGTTTCAATACGCCCAAGTATTTCACCAAGTACTTCAAGGAACTCTTTGGGGTACTGCCCTCCCAATACAAGAAACCATGAGAAGACTGTTCTGTTCCCTGATTGCCCTGTCCCTCTTCGGGACGCTTGCTGCCCAGCGCTATGGGGTTTGTTCGCCCAACGGCCGCCAGGCGGCGCAGGTGGAGGTGCTCTCCGAAAACGGATGCACACGCGTGCAATATGCCACTTCGCTGGACGGCCGGCCGGTGGTGCTGCCATCGGCAATAGACCTGGGAATAGACAACCATGTGTGGGAAATGGCAACGGGGAAGCGCTCGCTGCCCGCTCTGGCGCGATGGATGGATAACCTGAAACTGCGGGATACCGAGGCAATCGCCCGTGACACCGTCTGGCACAATGCCTTTGGGGAACGCTCCACGGTGCGTGACGCTTATAACGGAGTGGTGCTGCATTTCGTGAAGGAAGACGGCTCCAAGTGTGCGCTGGACCTTGAGTTCCGGGCCTACGACGAAGGCATTGCCTGGCGTTTCTCGCTTCCCATGCATCCGGATGCGCTGTACCATCGGGTAAAGGCCGACCATTCCGAATTCGCTTTCCCCGATGGAACCAAGGCCTGGTATCATCTGTGGGCCCAGTCGACCTTTGAACGGCGGCCTTTGGAGGGGTGGACGGACGAATGTGAACGGCCGCTTACCCTGGAACTGCCCGGGGGGCTGTATGCGGCCGTCGGGGAGGCCGGACTGGTGGATTTCCCGCGTGGGAAACTGCGCCTGCTGCGTCCCGGTGTACTGGCGGTGGCACTGAACGACAACGGCACCGACCTGGTTACGCCTTACGCCATGCCCTGGCGGGTAATTATGGCTTCGGACCGCCTGGGAGGGCTCCTGGAGCAAAACGACATTTTCCTGAACCTGAATGAGGCATCGGCCCTCCCTGATGCATCCTGGATTAAGCCGGGCAAGCAAATCCGCGAGACGCGCCTGACTACGGAGAATTCCCTGAAAGTGATTGACTTTGCCGCGGCGCACGGGATAGACTACATGCTCTATGACTGGAAGTGGTATGGTCCGGCATACGATTTTTCCACCGATGCCACTACGGTCATTGATGCGATAGACATGCCCCGCGTGATCGCCTATGGCGCTTCCAAGGGGGTAGGCGTATGGGTGTATGTGAACCAGCATGCCTTGCAGCACCAGGGCGCCTCGCTGTTCCCCGTCTATGAAAAGTGGGGGCTGAAGGGCCTCAAGTTCGGTTTCGTGCAATTTACTTCCCAGCATTGGGCCTCCTGGGTACACGGACTGGTCCGTGATGCGGCCGCGAACCACCTGATGGTGAACATTCACGATGAATATCGGCCCACGGGGTATTCCCGTACATATCCGAATCTGCTCACCCAGGAGGGTATTTACGGGAACGAAGAATTCCCGTCGGCCACCCACGATACGCATCTGCCGTTTACGCGTATGATTTGTGGTGCGGCCGATTATACCGTATGCTACTTTGACCCGCGACTGAAGAACACGCATGCCCATCAGCTGGCCCTGCCGGTAATGTACTTCTCGCCGCTGCAGACCCTGTATTGGTACGATACACCGGAACGCATCAAAGAGGTGCCGGAAATGGAATTCTTTGACCAAGTTCCCGTGGTGTGGGACGATACCCGCGTGGTGAATGACTGCATTGGCGTTACGGCTTCCATCGCCCGCCGAAGCGGGGAAGACTGGTGGTTAGGCCTGCTGGGCAATGATGATGCGCAGCACGTGACGCTGCCCACCGACTTCCTGGAACCCGGCCGGCGCTATGTGATGCGGGTATATACGGACGATCCTTCGGTGGAAACGCCCACCCATGTGGCTGTACGGCAGTTTATAGTGACCGGTGGTCAGTCCCTGCCGTTTGCCCTCCAGTCCCGCGGTGGCGCCGCCGCAAGGTTCCGCCCCTGGACCAAGGCCGACAAGAACGTGCGTAAACTTGGAAATAGAACCGTGCTATGAAGAAACTTTTTCTCCTTCTATGGATGCTGCCGGTAATGGCGACGGCCCAGTCCTATGATTATTCAACCGGACGGGACGGTGCGCGTGCTTATCTGCGCCTGCCCCGGGGACAGCAGGAGGTGAAGGCTGTGCTGTATTGCCACCAGAACATGACGGAGGAAGTGCTCTTCCGCAGTCCTTCCTTTACGGAAAAAATGGATTCCCTGGGCATTGCCATGGCTTTTATCCAGCGCGGCTCCCAAAACTGGGATGTCTCCGACGGCTGCCAGGAGCGGTTCGAAGCCCTGATGCGGGATTTCGCGAAGGGGACGGGTCACCAGGAGCTGGAATCGGCCTGGATCATTCCTTTCGGACACAGTGCGCAGGCTACCTTTCCGTGGAACTTTGCCGCCTGGAATCCGGAGCGTACGCTCTGTATCATCTCTTATCATGGCGATGCGCCCCGCACCAACCTGTGCGGTTATGGCCGAGCCAATGTGGAATGGGGGCGGACCCGCAACATCGACCGCATCCCCGGTCTTATGGTAATGGGGGAATACGAGTGGTGGGAAGCCCGTCTGAATCCGGCGCGTGCCTTCCGTGTGATGTATCCGGATAGCAGGATTTCCTTCCTCAGGGATGCCGGAAGGGGCCATTTCGACCTTTGTCCGCAAACCCAGGATTACCTGGCCCGTTTCATTGAGAAGGCCCTGCAGGATCCCCGTCCGGAAGGTGGCGAGGAATGGGATGGCTTCTGGTATCAGGATGCGGAGATGGCAGCCATCACCAAGGCCCGCCAGGAGGAATGGGAAGGAAAGGCGATGCAGGAAATCAGCGTCTGGGTGGACGGGACCAGGATGGTCCGCAATCCCCAGAGTCATATTACCATGAACGGACGCGTGACCGGGGAGGAATTCAGCGTTACGGCTACTTCTACAACGGGAAATACCCGTGTGACCCTTGTCAGCGGCCCTGCCGTTCAGACCGGCAACAACACCTTCCGCATAGACCGAAACTACTTTGGAAAAGACCTTCTCCGCCAGTGGAAGGGGATTACACTCTGCGTAGAGGCCGATGGGAATGCGGCCTATAAACCGGGGGTACAGGAACTGAATCTACTGCCGTCGGTATTGGAGGAGTCCCGTCCCAGGCTTCAGGCAAAACAGCTGGATCCTTCCTGTGTGAGGCTTCTTCCCAGCCGGTTTATGGAGAACCAGCAGCGGGATTCGGCCTGGATCATGTCTGTTTCTGCCGAGCGGCTTCTCCACAGTTTCCGTACGACAGCGGGCGTTTACGCCGGAAACGAGGGCGGCTACATGACCGTGAAAAAGCTGGGAGGCTGGGAATCTCCAGACTGCGAGCTTCGCGGCCATATTACAGGACATGTGTTAAGCGCCTGTGCCCTGATGTATGCCTATACCGGTGCCGATTGTTTCAAAGCCAAAGGAGACAGCCTTGTCAATGGTCTCAGGACCGTTCAACAGGCGCTGGACGGCGGTTACCTGAGCGCTTTCCCGGAGGAACTGGTGAACCGGAATATCCGGGGCGAAAAGGTGTGGGCACCCTGGTATACCCTGCATAAGGTGATGGCCGGTCTGCTGGACCAGTACAGCTTGGCCGGCAATGAACTTGCACTTACGGAGGTGAAGGAGTTTGCCCGTTGGGCTTTTGAGAAACTCTCCCGCCTGGACGAACCCACCCGGCGCCGGATGCTCCGGAACGAGTTCGGCGGCATGGGGGAAGTGTGGTGGAACCTGTATGGAATCACCGGAGACAAGTGTCACCGGGAACTGGCCGAATTTTTCTACCACAATGATGTCATCGACCCCTTGAAGGCTCAGAAGTCCGATTTTGGCACCAAGCATACCAACACCTTCATTCCCAAAGTGATTGCCGAGGCTTGCCGCTATGAACTCACCGGGGCAGAGGAATCCCGGACGGCCGCCACGTTCTTCTGGGACCAGATGATGGCGCACCACGTGTATGCCACCGGAAGCCTTTCGGACAAGGAACACTTCTTCCCGCCGGAAGCGTTCAAAAAGCACATCACCGGCTATACCGGGGAGAGCTGCTGTACGTATAACATGCTGCGCCTGGCCGGGCATCTTTATACCTGGGAGCCGTCCGGCGCCATCATGGATTATTATGAGCGGGCCCTGTACAATCATATCCTGGGCTCGCAGCATCCCAAGACCGGCATGGCGTCCTACTTCCTGCCGCTGGCTGCGGGCACCCATAAGGTTTACAGCACCCCCTTCAATTCCTTCTGGTGCTGCGTGGGCAGCGGCTTCGAATCCCATGCCAAGTATGCCCAAAACATTTTCTATGAGGAGGGTAACACATTGTACGTGAATTTGTTCATCCCTTCATCGGCTAGCTGGAACGGCTTCTGTCTCCGTATGGAAACCTCGTTCCCCGAGGAGGACGAGGTCCGGCTCACCATCCTTTCGGACGGGAAACGCCGGATTGCCCTGAGAAAGCCTTATTGGAGCGGAAAGCCCGTTGTGAAGGTGAATGGCCGGCGGGTTTCCGTAAAGGACGGAGACTATCTGGTGGTGGAACGAAACTGGAAGGCGGGAGACCGCATCAGCGTTACGTATCCCATGTCTTATCATGTGGAGCCAGCTCCCCAGGACCCTTCCGTGGGCGTGGTGATGTACGGCCCGCTGGTTATGGCGCAAGCGC
>CAMZCW010000005.1 GCA_947305045.1 uncultured Bacteroidales bacterium
CCATCATCGACTACAACCGCGTGGTAAAAGACCTCAACGGCCTGAGCACCAAGGATTTCTTCAAGGCCCTGGAAGAGGATTTCATTATCGAATGCAAGTGCGACTGCACCAAAGACGGCGGCAAGTGCGAGTGTGAGTATCCCTGCCACTGCAAATGCTCGGAGATTTACCATCCCGCCGGTCTTCACAACTTCTCCATGTACATTGAGGGCGTATGGTACAGCCTTACCGCCAAGCCGGGCCGCTACAATGACGCCGACCCTATTGGCGTGCTGGATGTCACCATCCTGAGCAACCTTGTACTGGACAAGATTCTGGGAATCAAGGATTTGCGCACAGACAAGCGCATCGACTTTGTGGGCGGTATCCGTGGCCTGGGAGAACTCTCCCGCCGTGTAGATTCCGGAGAGATGAAGGTGGCCTTTGCCCTTTATCCGGTTTCCATGGACCAGCTCATGAGCATTGCGGACACCGGCAACATCATGCCGCCCAAAACCACCTGGTTTGAGCCCAAGCTCCGCAGCGGCCTAGCCATCCACAGCCTGGACTAAGATGAATCTGCTCTGCCTTGCCGTTGCGGCCCTGGTAGCCGCCTTCTTCCCCTCCGGTCAGCGGGAACCCGTCTGGCCCGAGGGGAAAATGCCGCACGCCTCCCGGGCCCAGATTGCGGCAATGACCTACGAGACCAAGGATCCCGGCTTCAAGGCCGATGACTTCCGCACGCCCTACCTGGAGTGGTTCGACGCTCCGGAAAGGCCCAACGGCAGCTGTATGATCCTCATCTCCGGCGGCAGCTACAAAAACTGCTGCGACTACAAGCTCATTGAACAGTGGCGCCGGGAACTCACTGCCCTGGGTGTCCAGTGCGTCAACTTCGTCTACCGCACCCCCCAGCCCACAGGACTTCCCTATTGGCAAACCGCCTGGGAAGACGGCCAGCGCGCCGTGCGGGTGGTCCGCAGCCAGGCTGCCAAACGGGGCTTCGACCCGGAGCGCATCGGCGTATGCGGGATGTCGGCCGGCGGGCACCTCACCCTGCTGCTGGCTACCAGTTCGCAGACCCGCGCATATCGACCCGTGGATAAACTGGACAGCCTCTCCTGTCACATCAACATCGCCATCGCCAACGCCCCGGCCTATGTCACCTCGGACGCCGATTCCCTGGGCATCCCCGCCCCCCGCGAGGGATACGGAGCCGATGTCAACCTGTCCAAGGTCTTCCGCTTCGACGCAAAGACCTGCCCCGTGAGCCTCCACCACGGCGGCGCCGACCCTTATTCCCCCAACGGCTCAACGCTGGTCTACCGTAAGTTGCATAGCCTGGGTATTCCGGCCGAACTTCACCTGTATCCCGGCAAGGGACACGGCGCCCACGGTTTCCCCCGGGCCGTCGAGTTCCTCACCCAGATGGGGTTCCTGGGCCCCGTGCAGCCCGAAGTTCCCCTGATGGACCGCTACACCTCTGACGCCCACAGGGCTTTCTACAGCAAGGAAAACGTCTGGCCCGAAGGCAAGATGCCCGATGTGCAGGAAGGCCAGAACATACCTTATATAGAATGGCACATCCCGGTCGAGCGAAAGACCGGCGCCATCCAGATTATCTATTCCGGCGGCGCCTACGAGCGAAACAACCCCGACGACTTTGAAGTGGCTCCCATCCGGCGCTACCTGAACTCGCTGGGCGTCACCGTGGTCACGCTCAAGTACCGCACGCCGCGTCCTTCGGCCCCGCTGGCTAAGCACACCACCGCCTGGCAGGACCTCCAGCGCACCATCCGCATCGTGCGCAGCGAGGCCGCCTCCAAGGGGCTGGATCCGCAGAAGATCGGCATTATGGGGTCATCGGCCGGCGGGCATCTTACCCTGATGGGCGTCACCTCGTCCCGCCACAGGTCCTATTATCCCATCGACGAGCTGGACAAACTGCCCTGCAACGTGCAGTGGGGCATCGGCATCTATCCGGCCTATGTCCTCACCGAAGACGGCGCTTTTGAGCCGGAGTTCACCTTCGACCTGGACACGGCCCCGATGCTGCTGCTTCACGGAGATGCCGATAAGTACACCCCGCTGGGCTCCGTCGCGGTATGGAAAAAGATGCGCGCGATGGGCATCCAGAGCGAACTGCACACCCTGGCCACCCGCCAGCACTGCTTCCAGCGCACGGCTTCGCCCGGCACCGGCAGCTACAACTGGATGGAAAGGATTGGGGAGTATATAAGCGAAAGATTCTGATTTACGGGCGCAAGCCCCAAAGCACTACGCCAATAGAGACGGAGACATTGAGCGAATGCTTGGTGCCTTTCTGGGGGATTTCCAGGGCAAAGTCACAGGCATCCACCACTTCCTGCTGTACGCCGGCCACTTCGTTGCCGAAGACCAGGGCGTAACGGCCGGGGCCGGGGCGGAATTCGTCCAGTTTCACGGAGTTTACCGTCTGTTCCACGGCGATGACCGTGTAACCTTCCCCCTGAAGCCGATGGGCAAGCTCCACCAGATCTGAAACGTGCTCGAAAGGCACCACTTCTTCGGCTCCGAGGGCCACTTTGCGCAGTTCCGGGGACGGGGGAACGGGGCAGATGCCGCCCAGGTAGATTTTGTCTATTCCGAAGGCGTCGGCCGTCCGGAAAGCGCTTCCCACGTTGTGGGCGCTGCGCACGTTGTCCAGCACCAGGACGATGCCCGTTTCGGAGCGGCCGTGTACGTATTCTTCGGGCGTGATGCGGCCCAGTTCGATATTGAGGAGTTTGCGGTCTTTCATTTCCGGACGCAAAGGTAATCAAAAAAGAGGTTTATTCATAACCTCAACCTATCGTCAGCGTATACGATCCCGGGGCATAGGTCCGGGTTTCGTTTTCTCCCGGTAGGGTGACGGAGGCCGAGGTTCCTTCGGGAATGGTGAAGGTCCAGGTGCAGACGTCGCCCTCGTACTTCCAGGCACTCTTGATGGTGCCTGAGGCGCTGTGATAGACAGCGTCGATGCTGCCGAGGCGTTTGTCCGGGATGGGTCTCATAATGATGTGCTTGAAGCCGGGATCGGCGGAATCGGCGGCAATGCCGGCAGCGGTTTCCCAGAGCCACTGGCATACGCAGCCGTAGGCGTAATGGTTGAAACTGTTCATCCCCTTGGGGCCCATACCGGACTCGATGGTATAGCTGTTCCAGCGCTCCCAGATGGTTGTTGCGCCATTGTCGATGGAGTAGAGCCAGCTAGGATTTTTCCTCTGGAACAGAAGGTCCCAGGCGATGTCGGCCATCCCGTTTTCCGTAAGCGTCTGCATCAGGATGGAAGTGCCCAGGAAACCGGTTTGCAGGCAGCCGTCGTGGGCGGCGAAGTTGTCCCGCAGGCGGGCGATCACAGCCTCCTTCGCCTCTCCCTCCACAACGCCTGTTTTCAGGGCGAACAGGGCGGGCGTCTGCATCGTGTTCAGGATATCCAGCTTGAAGGTTCCGTCTTTCTTCAGGAAGCTGTCGCGGATATAGGCTTTCGCCTCCTGCTCCATCGCTTCATACCGGGCGACCTCTTTTCCGGCGGCGTGGGCCATCTCTTTCATCATTTCTGCATCCAAGGCCCAGTAGCAGGCTCCCAGATAGTTCCAGTACTCGATGGCTTCCGGCAGCGGTTTCCGGTTGCCGTTGGCGTCTTTCGGGGTAAAGGCGCTGCGCCCGGCGCTTTCCAGCGGCTCAAAAGAGAGCCAGTCGGCATATTGCTGGTGCCCTGTCTCTTCTGCAATGAGCGGATAGTAGTAGTGGGTATCCGAGACATAGGCCATATACCGCTCCATCGCGTCCCAGTTCTCGTCAATGATGCTCACGTCGGCAAACTGCTTCCACAGGATCCAGGGCACTATTACTCCTGCATCCGACCAGCCGAAACGCATCGGATTGCGACCGTTGGGTCCCAACGGAGCCACCGACAGGAAGGATCCCGTCTCCGTTTGCGTATCCCGCATATCCCGCATCCATTTGTGGAGGAATCTGTCCGTGTTTGCGAAGAAAGTTCCGGTCTCGGCAAATACCTGGGTATCGGCCGTCCAGCCCTGCCGTTCGTTGCGCTGGGGACAGTCCGTGGGAACGGAGAGGTAGTTGGACAACTGGCTCCACCAGGTATTGGAGATCAGTTTGTTAATGTCTTCATTCCCGGTGACCAGGGTGCCTGTCTCCATCTGGGCCGTAATGGAAGTGACGGGGACCGAACGGATGGAACGGACGCTTACATCGGCGTCGGCCGTAACGGAAACGTAGCGGTAGCCGAAGAAGGTGCAGTGCGGCATATACTTGACCCAGCCATCCTGCGGGCCGAAGGTGTAATCCAGCCGAAAACAGTCGGTATGGGCGCGAAGGTTCGTGCGGTGCACGCTGCCCTCCGGGCCGTCCATCCCACGGCTTTCGGCGCCGTTGCCGTCGTTAAGGATTTCTGCCGGGAGGCACGTGAGGGTGGTCCCTTCTCCAGCCTTGAATACGAATTCCGGCACGGCGGAGGCATTCTGGCCGAAGTCGACTACGAGCGTTTCTCCCGCGCCGATTGTCATCGTTTCACCATCCGTGTACTCGCGAATCTTGACGACTTTTCCGTATTCTCCCTCCCCGGCTCCTTCGATATCCTTGTAAATGTATGCCTCAACCGGTGCAAGGGCAAGGTCCTGGCGGTAACATACTTCGGCGCCTTCCGCCGGCACAATCTCCCCGGCAAATTCACGGTTAATTTCCGGAGCCTTGAGCTTTTCCGGTGTCTCATAGCCGGGAAGGATGCGGGCGTCATACGTCTCTCCGTCATAGATGCCGGCGTGGGTTACCGGCCCCGCAATTCCGGCCGTCCAGTCTGTGGTATTCGTCCCCAGCAGAAGCGTGCTGCCATCGGCAAAGGTGAGTTCCAGAACAGCGCGGAAGGCGGGCTTACTTCCCACCATCCCGTCGTGGCCGTTGGGCGTGATCACTTTGTCGGCCCACCAGCCGGGCGTTACCTGGGCGGAAAGCTCATTCTCGGCCCCGGCGGCCTTGCTGAAAGCCCGGGTGATGTCATAGGTGTAGCTGTTGCGGGTTTTCTCCGGATGGGTAAAACCGGGCTTGAGCGCGTCCGCCCCCACCGGCTTTCCGTTGACGTACAGTTCATAAACGCCCAAGGCCGTCGTCATCCATTTGGCCGAAACCACCTTCCCCGGGTTCTTCACAGTGGTCAGGAACCAGCTGGCGCCGTCGGCCGCCCGCCTGTGTCCCTCCCGGCTGTTTACAACGCCGGTAACCACCGGGGCATCAACAGCCGAGATCCACTCCGACTGCTCCCACGCGTTGGAGTCCAAAGCATCCGTACGGATGCCTGTAATGTCATTATTGCAGCATCCGGCCACCATCAAGGCCAGCGCTGCGGCAAGAATAGGAAAGAACCTCATCGTATTAGTTTTATCCATTCATCCAAACCATTGATTCCGGCCTTGGACCAGCCGCTGCCGAAGTAGTAGGTGAAGGTAGAGCCGGGGTAGTAGGTGCTGTGCCCCAGGACGTGGCCGATGGCTTGTCCGGCAGGCTGTGCAAACGGCTCGAAGCCGAAGCTTTCAAAGCCGCCCGGAAACACGGCGCCGCAGTACATCTCCCCGTTCTGCCCGACGTTGCGGTCTCCCAGGTCGGCCGTAGCCAGTACGGAATTGTCGGCAAACCAGCCGTCCGGATTCTCGGCGTGGACGACGATGCCCACGACGATGGGACAAGGAGCGTCCAGACCGTCATAGGTGATGTCCACGCGGTTCATCCGCTTCCCGCTTTCCAGCGTAATTTCGCGGTGCTCGATTACCTCTTTCCCGCGCACGACGACGGGCGGATAAGTGAGTTTCACCCGGAAACGCCGGGGACCGTTCTCCAGGATCTTGGCCTCTTTCCAGCACCAGGGATAGACGATGCCGGAGTCGTCCACCAGGGCGGCCGTACCGCAGCCCAGCGTGGGCCCCACTCCGTAGGAATCCATCCCGTCTCCGTGGTCCAGGTGGAAGGAAATCTTCTCCGGGCCCAGGGCTTTTTCATAACGGTCGTGAAGGACGGGATCGGTCACGCTCTTGGTAAAGATATCGTATCCGAAGGCCTGCTCGCCCTTTGCCTGCAAGGCCGGTCCGAACGCCCTGTAGCCGCTGTATTCGTTTTCCCAGATAAGGTCGTCCTTGCGGTCAGGGCGGATTTCTCCGCACACGGTCACGCGTTCGGAGGGTTTGTCGGAACGGAAAGGAAGGGCCGGGATGCCGAAGCAGTTGTACAGCGTTCCCCGGGTCCAATTGTGGAAGCAGTAACGCACGGCCACCGGATAAGGAACTTCGGGAGAGGTGACTTCAACGAAATACCTGTCCTCGACAGTTCCCGTAGCCGGATGAAAGACCCCATCCACTCCCGCCAGTTCAAAGCCTTCGAGGTCCTGGCCCAGGGGAGACAGTCCCATCTTCCCGACATTCATCGTCACGATAGCCTTGCCATCCTTGAAAACGGCTTCCTTGAAGGACGGGCTTTCGGCATCGATTCCCACGGTTTCTTTGTAAGACGAACTCCCGGGAGCCGTGGCCTGGATGCCATAGGTCTTGGTAAGGGCCAGCAGCGCCAGGCGGTCTCCCACCTCTTTCTTGCGGCAAGGATGGATGGTGCCATATTCGCCGATATCCACCGTCGAGGCCATCCCGCTGTTGGGAATCAGGGAAAGAGTCTTCTCCTGCGCCTCGTTGAAGACGGGGATGGTAATGTTTTCGGGATGCTTGGACTTCCAAGGGGCGGTCTGGACAAAATAGAACGGGGCGTCCGGATTCTGGAACAGGGAACGCATCATCCGGACATAGGCCGGCTGAAGCCGCGTATACAGTTCGGGCTCACGCCGGTTCGCTTCTCCCTGGTACCAGAGCATCCCTTTGAACGTGAAAGGAATGAGCGGCGCCACCTGCCCGTTAAACAAGGTGCAAGGCTGCTTGTCCGGCTTTTCCGGAAGAGTGTCCCCGTCCAGGAAGGATAAGTCGTACTCGTCGCCAAACTCTTTTTCAAAAGTTTCCCGGTTAATCCAGGTCTCGATGGGCGTTCCGCCCCATTCGGAGATAAGGATCCCCACAGGGACGTCCAGAACCGACTGGACGCGCATCGCAAAGAAATAAGCCACGGCACTGGTGTTCGCGACCGCTGCCGGGGTATTCTCCTTCCAGGAGCCACCCGCCGCGCTGTCCAAGGGCACCAACGACGCCTTTCTCTCGATGGTACAAATCCGGATGGGCGTGGAAGCCTTGGCCGATACGATGATTTCGGTCGAGCCCTGAACCGGCTGACTGCGGAATCCCTTCATCGGCATCTCCATATTGGACTGGCCGCTGCAGTACCACACTTCGCCCAGCAGGACGTTTTCAAGGACGGTCTTTTCGCCATCGCTGAAAACCAGGCGGTACGGGCCGCCGGCAGCCGGAGTGGGGATGCGCAGGAACCATTTCCCCTTCTCATCGGCCACGGCGCTGTATTTTTTCCGGGTCCAGGAAGGGCTGACCGTGACCTTCACGGCCCCTTTGTCGGTGGTCCCCCATATCGCCACGTCGGCCTGCTGCTGCAGCACCATATTGTCGCTGAAAAAAGACGGCAGGCTCACCTTGGCCTGCACCGAGGTCGCAGCAATCAATAATGCCAGGACTGCGGAAAGTATTCTTTTAGCCATATTAAAAACGGGTTCGTATAATCAAAGTATCGTCCTTCAGCCCCGGAGAAGAAGCATGGAGGTATATCTTGCCGGCTTCGTCGGCAGAAGACTGTACAATGGCGGTCAGCTTGCCATTAAAAGCATGCATAGTGGGTCCCTGGAAGGGTTCGATGCAGGTGGGGTCTCCGTTGGCGCAGGCCCGGAAAGTGCCGGGGCCGGTCACAGAGAAAGTAACCGGAGAATCGGCCAGCGGGCACAGATTGCCGTCGGCATCCATGATGCTTACGGTCACATAAGTCAGGTCCTCTCCGTCTGCCTTGAGGCGGCGATCGTCGTATTCCAGCTTGACGGCCGCCGGAGCCCCGGCTGTGCGCACGGAAACGGTGTCGATGGCCTGGCCCGACCCGTCAAGGGAAACGGCCATCAGTTCCCCGGGCGTGAACGGGACGTCCCAGCGGAGGCGATAGCGGGATTCGACATCCTCCTCCCGGTCTCCGGTAGTCTTCTTCCCAGGAACTCTCTTGGAATGTACGCCCAGGCTCTTCCCGCTCAGGAAAAGTTCGGCCGAAGGAGCCTCCGTATAGACATACACCGGAATCACCTGTCCCTCCTTCCAGTTCCAATGCGGAAGCAGATGGAGCGTCGGCTCCGAAGGATTCCAGACACTGCGGAACAGGTAATAACGGTCCTTCGGGATGGACGCCAGGTCCACGATGCCGAACATCGAACTGTGGTTGGGATAGGAATGTGCCTCATAGGGAGTGGGCTCTCCCAGGTAGTCGTAACCGGTCCAGACAAACTGGCCGATAGCCCAGGGATAATCCTGGTGCATAGCCAGGTCGCAGTCCGGGGTATTGGACCATTTGGTCGATTCCAAATCGAAGGAAGAGCACTGCTGGTCCGGGCTCAGGGTCATATCCCGCTGCTTGACGGCAGGAAGATGATATACGCCGCGGGTGCTTAGCGTAGAGCCGCTTTCGGCACCAAGGATCAGCCGGTCTCCCACGGTTTCACGAAGTTCGATAAACTTCCAGGGATGATAGTTCACGCCGATTACATCAAAGGCATCTACCCACTCCTTCTTCAGGAAGCGCTGCCACATATGCATCCCCACGGTAACGGGACGGGTGGGATCTTCGCGGTGGCAGATGGCCGTAAGGAACTGAGCCTCGGCAAGGCCCTCTTCCGGGTCTTCCTTCACGCGGCAAATCTCGTTGCCGGTGCTCCAGAGGATGACGCTGGGATTGTTCCGGAAGGCGTGGATCATCCCCACGAGGTCTTTCTCGGCCCAGTCGTCGAAGTACTTGTGATACCCGTTTTCGCACTTGGCGCCCTTCCATTCGTCGAAGGCCTCCACCATCATCATAAAGCCCATTTCGTCGCAAAGCCGCACTAGCTCCGGCGCGGGCTGATTGTGGGAAGTGCGGATGGCGTTGCAGCCCATATCCCGGAGTGTCTCCAGCTGATGCCGCAGGGCGGGGACGCTCACGGCGGCGCCCAGCGGGCCCTGGTCGTGATGCAGACATACCCCATTGAACTTCGTGGGCTCTCCGTTCAGGAAGAAGCCCTTGCCCTCGACAAATTCCGCCTTGCGGATGCCGAAGCCTGTCTCATACTCATCCACCAGTTTGCCGCCGGCATATACGGAAGTGACGGCCTTGTAAAGGTTGGGGGATGAAGGGTTCCAGAGGAGCGGATTATCTATTGTAAAATCTTCTCCAGTGCCCAATACGACGCAGCGGCCGTCCTTGTCCAGGATGGTAGTCCTGACCGAAACCGCTTTCCCCTCTGCACCCTCAACCTTTGTCTCGATATGCACCGTCGCCTTTTGGGCCGATACTTCCGGGGTGGTGATGTATGTTCCCCAGACGGGGACGTGCACAGGATCCGTAAATATCAGGTGTACGTTGCGGTACAGGCCCGCGCCGGGATACCAGCGGGAACTGGCCGGCAGGTTTTCCAGGCGTACCGCCACGGTATTTTCTCCCGGCACCAGCGCATTGCTGATATCAATAGGCACGGCGCTGTAGCCGTTGGGCCAAGAATAGAGTTCTTTCCCATTCACATAAACGGTGGCGTGGCTCATAGCGCCGTCGAACAGGAGCGTGGCTTTCTTCCCTTCGGGTACGGTGAAGGTGGTGCGATACCAGCCCACGCCCACCCAGGGGAGCGCCCCGGTCCTTCCGGGATTGTTCACCCAGCCTTCCGTCCCATTCCAGAATTCGCTGTTCTCCTCGAACGGTCCGGTAATGGCCCAGTCGTGCGGGATGCGCACTTTTTCCCACTCCCCTTCCTCTCCAAGATGGAATTCCCAGTCCCGGAGGAGCGTTTCGCGGCGGGGAGAGGTTTCCCGAGCCAGATGGGTAACGCGGAGATCCCGAAGGTCCCCGCATAAGGCCGTCACCTCTTTGGTTTCTCCCGGCAACAGGTTGAAACTGTTGTCGCTGAAACGCGCTCCCGGGGCGGACAGCCATACATAATAGGCCGGCTTGTCGGTGGTTAAAGACACAATCCACTTGCCGTCCCGCCGGAAGGTCTTATAAGTTACATCAGCATCCGGCACGTCCTTCAGGTCCGGAATAGCCATAGGCGTCAAAGGCGCGTCCGGGGCAAACAAACGCTTCAAGTGATAATGTGCCGGCTTCCAGCTGCCGTCATATTCCACCGTAGACCAGGAGGAACCCGGCCAGATGTCGTTGAGCTGCCACACCAGGATGCCGTTGCACTCCGGAAGCGACTGCCAATACGAGGCGGCGACGGAAAGGCCGATTGCCTGTTCCAACTGGGAAAGATAGATCAGGTCGGCCTCAGATGCGGGGTTGAACAAATTGTTAATACGCTGCAGGATGTTCTCCCAGCCGCCGGTTTCCCGGATGTGGGCTTTCTGCTCCTCCATATCCGGAAGCAGCGAGGTGAAGCAGGAGTGGCCGAACTCCGACATAAAGCGGGGGCGGAACTTGTAATAGTCGGTAAGGGGCCGGGCGTTCTTGGAAACATCCCACAGATGCATATCTCCCCTGGAATCTTCCTTCCAGCCGTTGGTAGAGTAGTCTCCGGGGCCGCCGCAGGGCGAAGTGGGCCAGTACAGGCGTTCCGGGTCCAGGGCCGCGACCAAATCCCCGCGAAGGTCTATCAGCTGCTTGTATTCGGCCAGATACAGCTCCGGATTCGACTTCCAGATGCGCTTGTTCATATTGTCCATCCCTTCGTTGTCCCCGCACCAGAGGGCGATGGCCGGATGGCTCTGCAGGCGTTTGATCTGGTGGGTGATTTCTGCGCTCACTTCTCCCAGGAATTCGGGGGTGGCCGGGTACATCCCGCAGGCAAACATAAAGTCGTGCCAGATGAGAAGGCCCAGCGAGTCGCAAATCTCGTAGAAGTCCTCCTTTTCGAACTTGCCGCCGCCCCAGAGGCGGAGCATATTCATATTGGCGTCCCGGGCCGATGTCAGAAGGTCCAGATAGCGTTTCCGGGTTTCGAGCGCAGGGTCGGTTTCGCAGGGAATCCAGTTGGCGCCCTTGGCGAAAACGGACCGACCATTTACCTTGAAGGCCAGGTTTTCCCCTACCTCGACGGTTCGCAGGCCCATCTTTTTCTCCAACTTCTGTCCGTCGGCGCTAACGGCGATATCGTACAGATACTGCTCTCCCATTCCGGCGGGCCACCACAACCGGGGACGATTGATCACGAAGCTCTGCGTGACGGTGTTCACGCCGGGTTGCAAGGTAACCTTTACCTTTTTGGTCTTCTTCCCGCAGGTGAATGAAATCAGAGTAGCGCCTCCTTTCGGGGAGGTCACTTCGGCTTTCAGCGTTACCGTACACTTACCTTTTACGGAATGGTCCTGGGTGCAGGTGAGATAATCCAGCCGGGCCACGTTCACGGGGATCAGTTCCAGGTTGCCGGCGAAGCCCGTGTACATACATTCCGGGCCCCAGTCCCATCCGCCGTGATACTGCGGTTTCCGGATCAGATTGAGATGCGGGACAAAGCCCACGCCGCTCATCGGGACCGGGTATGCCAGCTCTGCGTTCTTTTGCTCCGAAACGGCCCTGGCATCCTGAAAAACGCCCTGAAGCTCATTCTCCCCCACCCGAAGGAAAGGTTTCACATCCCATTCCCAGCGCCGGAAATAGTTGCTGGTAGAGCCTACATAATGCCCGTTGACGCTGATGTCGCAGAACGTATCCACGTCACTGGCCCGCAAGTAGACGGCCTCTGCTTCCAGCATCGATGCCGGAACCCCCAGACTCCTGGACACGACAATCTGGGCCGATGCCGCTGCGGCACCGACCAGCACGGACAAACAAAAAGCTAGAGCTTTTTTCATAACGCCAAAGTAACAAAATTATTTGTTTATCACAAAAAAAGAGTATATTTGCACCAAGAGCAAGGAGGCCATATGATTGGACAAAAATACATACCTCAGACTATAAAGGGAGAGCAGATGGAAAGGATTTCCAAAACTCTTCCCAAGAAGGACTGCAGTACACAGAGAAAAGGACGCGCTCCACTGCCTGACAAGTTTTCGACAAGTTGGAAATGAGCGAATTCGAATTAAGTATAGAGAGGGCCTTCGATACGGAAGCCCTCTCTCTTTTTAACAGCGGTGTACGCGAGATAGATTTGCTCATCCATAAGCGTTCGGGGGGCTTGCTTTCCTTCATCGAAGAAGTCCCCTGCGAGTTTTATGTCGCAAAGGTCGAAGATGAGCCTGTAGCTTTGTTCGTTTTGAGCGACCGTATGGTTACTGTCAATGATGAAAAGTATCCCAGTCTGGAAATAGATTTCATCGCCGTTAAACAGGAATGGCGCAACAAAGGTATCGGTACACACATTCTTCAACTGGCAGAACAGAATGCCAAAGATGCAGAGTTCTCCTTCCTCACCACAGCTGCCTATTTCGGTAAAAAGTATAGTGCCGTCGGCTTCTACGAAAAATGCGGTTTCGTTAGGAACGGAGACAAACAAGGCAATACAATTCCTATGTTCAAATATCTGGATTACCAGTATGTCAAAGAGCTATAGTACGGGACTCAGAACTCGATAAACACGAACGAATGAGGCTGCATAGGCAGCAGCAGGGTGCCGTCGGGCTGCAGGGCGATGGGATACTCCGTATACATATTGAACTGGTCGGTGATGTGGCAGCGCACCTTCCCATCAAATTTGATGCCCTCCAGGCTCACGGTCACGTCCTTCACCGCCGTAATGTTGTCGTCCAGTTCATAGCGGCTTACCAGGATGCCCAGATTGCCTTCTGCATTACGGGCCGCCGTCACACGAACGCAAGGGACAGCGCTTTCGGCTTTCACCTGGGTACCCAGGGTCTTGAGTTTGCCCCAGGCATACAGGGCCCAGTAGGGCCAGACAGGAGTATCACTCAGCTGGTCGAACAAGCCGTTGAACTTGGAACCCGGGGTCCAGACATAGTACATCATCATATCCGTGGGGCTGTTCTGCCCCTCCTGCATAGAGGCACAGACAAAGGCACCGGACTTGGGAGAAGCCATCGCGCGCACGGAATACGGATAGTCGTCCGTCCAACTCTTGATGTAGTTCCACTCGTCCAGGAAGGACTCCGCGTTGTTGTAACCGTACTTGTCCAGGAGTTCACGCACCTGGTAGGAGAAGTCCGTAAACACCGTAGGGTCGTACTCGTAGATATGCCAGGCGAAGAAATCCAGGGGAACGTTCCGGCTCTTCATCTGGGATAAAAGCCGCTCGTACCACACGGGGATCTCCCGAATGCCGGGTTCCTGCCCGGACATAGCGGGACCGCCGATGTAAAGGTCCGGGAAACAGCCTTTGAGATGCTTGACGGCCACCTCGAAGAAGTCGTAGAACTGCTCCGGAGAACCGGCCCAGCAGCGGGGATCCACCTTCCACTTGTCGTTGTCCCATTCCAGGTTGGGCTCGTTCCAGATTTCCCAGTACTTGATATTGTAGTGGAAGCCGTCGGCCCAGCCCTCGTTATAATGGCGGATGATGTGCTCGGCGATCTTCGCCCATTTCTTGTTGTCCTTGGGAGGATAGATGTAATACTTCTTGAGGGGCTGGTTCTCGATGGTCTGGCCCAGGCGGTAGAACACCTCTACGCCGGCATCCTGGATGCTCTTGACATACCGGTCCGTGAGAGTGAAATCGTAGGATTCCGGCTTGTCGGGGTTCTTGGAGAAATCCGGGAAGATGATGGCGATGTCAACTACGTGCTCTCCGTAGCAGCCATACCAGGCGGCGTCGTGGTTGCGGGAGTAGCCCACGTTGGCGGCCGTGAAATAGCCGGTGGTGCCGGTGTATACCTGTTCGGCGTTGTTGATGCGGGGGCCGTTGTTCACGGCGTTCATACGCTTGACGGGGCCGATGGCGGCGTCGGGGGAGACCACGACCTGGGCGGATACCGCCACGGCAGTGGCCAGGGTAAGAAACAAAGAGGCAAGGATTCTCATAGATTCTTATATCTGTTTATATCTGTTCAGTGCTTCAAGGAAGTAATAATCTGCATAGATGAGCGGAGTGTCTATCTCACTGCCGCTGGGGAGGTTCCCCACGCTGTGCTTCAGAAGGAAGCCGCCGTTTTCTCCGGGAGAAGCCAGATAGGAAGGCGAAGCCAGCGTACGGATCTGCTGCCGGGCCATATCAAGACACTGCCCCGACAGTTTCTTGTCTTTCGAAAGCCCACTCAATTCAAGGAAGGCCGAACACATCACCGCAGCGGCGGATGCGTCCCGATAAGTATTGGGAATTTCCGGGTCGTCGAAGTCCCAGTAAGGAACGCCGTCGGCGGGAAGGCGGTCCAGCAGCAGGCGGGCGATGCCCTCTGCCTGGTGCAGGAACTCCTCTAAACCGGTTTCACGGAACATCATTGTGTATCCATATAGGGCCCAGGCCTGGCCGCGTGCCCAGCTGCTTTCGTCTGCGTAACCCTGGACGGTCACTTTGCGACGCACGGCGCCGGTGGCAGGGTCATAGTCCAGCATATGATAAGTGGAATAATCCGGCCGGAAATGATTGGCCATCGTGGTCTGGGCGTGCTTGACGGCAATGTCATCCAAAGAATCACAATGGAACAGTGCAGAAGCATATTCCAGCAATTCCAGGTTCATCATATTGTCTATGATAACAGGGTAGGCTGCGCCTTTTTCTCCTACCGCCCAACTGAGGGTGGCCCCGACAACGGGATTGAAACGGGAAGCAAGCGCACGGGCGCCCTGCTCGATGAGCGGGAGATAAGTAGAGTCTGCCGTCATCCTAAAAGCGTTCCCGTAGCTGCAGTTTACCTGAAAGCCCAGGTCGTGGCTTTGAGGGAAAGACAGCAGGGATTCCAGGGCCAGGGTACGGCGCCGGGCTATGGAAAGCACCTCCGGATCCGGAGATAACTGATATAACATCCATAGCGCTCCGGGGAAAAAGCCGCTGGTCCAGGAGCCCAGGCTGCAATCCTTGGGAGTTCCGTCGGGTTTCAAACCGCGGGGAGTTGCATCCGAAGCGAGCCGCTCGTCCAGCAGGGCATACTGCGCCCGAGCAACACGGACAACCCGTTCGGTAATGGCCTGGATGCTTTCTTTCTCCAGGGCCTTAAAACGGATTACGTAACGGCCTCGTTTTTCCAACTTCCTAGCAGTAAGGCTAATGCGATATAACGCATCTCCCCAGCGGGAACTGAATCCCAGGCCCGTAAGGGATTTCTCCTCTATACTGGCGGTGAAGACCTCCGGGTCGTAAGTCATCTGCATTCCGTTAGAAAGCATAATAACCCCGCCAGGGAGCAGCTCCGGTTTTTCAGGAACCAGGAAGTGCAGTTCATTGAAGGCGAGGGCTTCTTTCAGGGAGAAGCGATGCACCATTTTGAGCCCGCCTTTACGGGTAAGGCGGTATTTGACGGTCCAGGACTGGACCTGCGCCGAGTCCGGGTAGGCTCCGGCGATGTCCGTTCGGAAGCAGCGGAAGAGACGGCTTGCGCGTGAATTGGAAGCTTTGTATTCCTCCCCAAATGCCTGGTCGCAGCCATTGATCACGGGAAGATTGTGCCAACCGCTTTGGACGAACCAGTTTTCGTAGCGGTGAGGGCCGAAAGTGTTCTTCTCATATATTCCCACGCCGGCATCGATGAGAACGGGAGCGTTGTCGTGGAAATAAATGCAGGATCCCACGTCATTGTGATTGTGACGCTCGTTATTGTTCCCACCCTTGGCCGCCAGGAAACCTTTTCCGGCACGTACAAAGCAGACGTCGGACACAGGATAATGCACGAAGGGAGAGGGAGCGAACTCCGGTGAAGGCAATGCCTTCATTTCCCGGCACGCGGCGACGGCTTCGAGCCCCTGATAGAACAACGTCCAGTCTACATCTGTGGGGTCATTGCCGTAGCGGTGAAATGCATTCACGGCGAAATCTTTCATCAGCTGATTGCCGGAGGCCTTTCCATAACGATATATCCAGTAGGAGATAGGTCTCCTGGACGGTGTTCCGTCGGCGAAGTTAACTTGCCAACAGTCACCGATGTCGGCATTGACGATGAATTCGCCTATCTGTTGGAGGACAGGTTCATTCCAGCGCGATACGGCCCCGCCGGTGATGCGCTCGAGGTTCTCCAGGTAGTCCAGAAGATGACCTACGGATTTGTACCAATAGGTGGTTCCTTCGTCGCAGCAACCGTCAGCGGGCAGGGACTCCAGCCAGAGGTCTACCGAGCGGATGGATTTTTCCACCGCCTTCTGGAGCCGGTCCGGGTCGTCTTCCAGCAGCATAAAGCACAGCAGGACATTCTGGTTGCACCAGGGATTCCAGTTGTTGAGCTTTTTGCCAGGCCTGGGAACGAAACCCATCCACTGGAGGTCGTCCCTGTCCAGATAGGTGTCCAGGGTCTTCTCCTTGATGGCGTTTTTCAGGCGGGCGGAAAGGCCGGGTTGAAGACTGTCCAGCTGCCGACCCAGGAAATAATGAATCCAGGACAGCATCTGGGAGACGTTGCCGGAGTAGAGCTCGATGATTTGCTCACTGTGGTCCGGGACTGGTCTCAGGCTTTTCTGGTATTTTGCCAGGTGGGAGACTACGGCCCAGGAATACATACCGCAGTACCATTCTACGCCTGCGGCGATGTCTTTCAGGTAACGTCCTTTTCCTTCGGCGAGTTCTGCGATGAAGAGGTTTCTCAGGGCTCTTTCGTTGGCAAAATACTTGTCTTCCATCGGATGGCGGTCGTCGTACAGCTCGTGGGCCATATAGTCATCTTCGGTGATGACTTGCCACTTGTAGCCGATGAATTCCATTCCGTCGTCGGACAAGGGGGCTTGGTATTCACCCAGGAATGCCGACCAGCCGTCCCTGTCTTCGTAAGACGGATATTGCACCCATCCCTGGTTCAGGACCAGGGATGAGGCAATACTGATTACTATGAGTAACGATTTAAACATTAGATTGTTTCTTCATCGTCCTCTCCCATATTCTCCGTATTGTGTGTCGGGTCAAACGAGGCGCAAATTACACTCTCCTGCACCAGCCAGACCGTCGTTGAGACGGGGATTTCGTATTTTATTTTCATGGTCGATAGATGTTATAATAACTATTCTACTGGACTTCAACGTAAATATTATTGGTGCCTTTCTTTTTCCCACACCAATAATTCTCAATATTACTAGATGTAATGGTGGTTAAAGACAGGCCGTTGCGCTGAATGCTTCCCGAAGCCAGGATCTTATCATCTGATTTACCAAAGTTCTTGGTCTGAGTATCGCCAGCGGTTTCTCCGATAAGAAAACCGATTCCGGAAGCATTTGAATAAGGGGCAGATATTGTTCCGCTGTAGGAGCATCTATCACTATTGTAACTAATAAAGTATACATTACTTGGAGTGTTACCGGCACACCATAATCCTAACAATCCCCCCATAGAAGACCAACTTGAAGTGGTGTTGGTTATACTTGCATTTACCAGACAGCCCTTAGCTTGCGCACCAATAACTGTATCGTTTCCTACTTTCCAGGCCGCTTGGCTAACCTGTCCCCAGACACCTCCCACATAACTCTCTGCAACGCTAATCGTAATTGATGCGCCATCGAAGAACCTGTTGCGAATCTGCATCCCATTGATGCCACCGATTCCGCCGACACATACTTTACCTGTTCCTGAAACAGAAATGGCAGCTTTGGAATCACAGAAATTAATTTGCGAAGAATTTTGATAGCCGACCGTTCCATAAATGCCACCCACAGCTGCGCAGTTGACATTGTTAGCGTCACCTCTGTAAGAACCGTCATAGTCAACGGTGATCGCACCTTCATTTTTACAGCTGGCCAGACCAGATTTGTTGCCAATGACTCCGATGACTCCACCACATTTGAGAATATACTTCTTTATATTCTGGGCGTTGCCATTAGCCGCCTTGCAGGATACATTAATTGGAGCATAGTTGTATGCTTTATTCATATTCACAGTACCCCAACCGCAAACACCACCGACTGCTACGCTGTATGCAGTAGCACCACTCGACAATTGATAAATATCTGTGTGGTTAAGCGTAACAACTCCATTGGCCTGATTATTACAGCTAGTAAAAGAGGATGCTGAACTACTACTATAAATCAAACCCACCAAGCCACCGATTCCAATCAGGTCGACAATGGAAGTATCGACTGAAGGGTCTCCATACCAAGCATTTACAGTAACGGGGCCGCTATTGTTGCAACTGGAGAAAGTAACTTTCTGTGCATACCCAACCAAGCCTCCCATGGCAAGTGAAACATGGTAATAATCAGGCGCTTCCAGTTTCACAATACCGCTGTTAGAGCATGACGTAAAAGTAGGGCCACTGCTTACATTTGTATAACCTACCAATCCGCCAATCATCGTACAGGTGGTGATATTATCAGTGGCCGTATAGATGACAGATGCCGCAGATTTTACAGAAGTATATGTCCCACCTATATCCTCTTTTACCAATGCCCCGAATTTATTGCTTGAAGGAGTGAAAGAGCACGTTTCGTCCAAAACAAAGTTCTGGATAGTTCCTCCATTCTGAGCAAACAGAGGCACGCTCGAGGTAAGGTTCTTGATAGCGTGATTCCCGCCGTCCAGCGTACCGCCGAAACCGGAGGCGCTGGTGATGGTATAGCCCGTCATATCAAGATCTGCCGAAATAGTATACGAGCCGGTATCTCCTGAGGAGGTCCCTGCCAGGAAGGCCGCGAATTCACGGGGAGAGTCGATACTGTTGTCATAACCCGTGACAGCAGTCCAGTTGGTGCTGGCAAGGTCAATATTGAGCGGTTTTATCGTGGCACGTTTGTATTCACGGTTCGAGCCAGAAACATAGCTGTAGTCGGCCCTATTGGTGCGGATCTTATAGGTGCCGCCGTATGTTCCAGGAGCTACGATAATATAGAACACACCACCGTTTTCTTTAGAAGAGCCCACGGTTGCGCGGCCAGTCACCACTACATCCGTTTCCTCGGATACGCTGATGGCCGCAGGGGAAGACTCATTGACCGCGGTAAGGTCATAAGTGAATGTGCCCGCACAAGCAGCACCCGCCTGGAAGGTAACATTCTCGATGGTTTCGCCCTGATAAGCCGAGTCGCTGGAGAAAATGTTCAGTTTTATAACAGACCCCAGATTCATAAACTGCAGCGTTCCCACATATAGATCGGTATAGCCTGGATAAGATCCCTCCCCTATAACAAACGGAAGTGACACCATAGGCATAGCGTCGGCGCTGCCGGACACCTGATTGCGAGGGATTTCCAGAGTAACCTCATTTGCAGCCTTGGAGTTATTCCGAGAATTATACGGGTAGTACGCATAGACCGTGGTGCCAGCGGAAAGTGCCACATTGCTGCGGATATAAACTTGCGGATTACCGTCAACATATTTTACTTCCGTAGATTTGTTAGCGTTCCCAGAGGCTACTGAGGACAAACTGGTATACGATCCTACCTTATCACCTGCTTCCCACGCCACGTATTTGGTCCCAAAAACCGTTTTCACCCCCTCAGAATCGGCATCGTCCTGAGACGCCAGATTGAAGATGTAGGTGTACTCCCCTTCCGGTGTCACCTCCTCCTCCGAAATCACCTCCCCTTCTTCGGGAAGGTCCGGCTTAATAGGCTCCTCTTTCTGCGTACAAGCCACCAAGGCCACGCAAAGGAGCAGTCCAGTTATATATAGATACCTTTGTTTCATATTGACTCTCATTAGATTTCTTCAAAATCGTTAATGATCCATATTTCCGTAAAGTCATTTGGATCAAATGACTGGCAAATCATTTGCCGTGATTCCAATTCGAGTACGCGACTCTTTGGTTCAATGTATTGTTGTTTCATATTGGCAACTAATTAAGAAATGACGGCAATGATGGGATAATGGTCCGACAAGAATTTCTCGCCGTTGGTAGAATAGCCACCGTAATCGTGTACGGCCTGCGTGAGGGTAACATAGTACAGCGTTTTGACCGACTTGCTCACCCAGATGTGATCTACCTTGTTACGGGCCTTGCTGCTATCTCCGAAAGCGTTATACGTGTAGAGGTCACGATTCGCAGTGCTGTAGACAGAAGTGGCCGAATAACGTGTATTGTTCATCCACGTCTTGATACTGCCAAAAGCGTCGTCATTGCCAAAAACCGTGTTGAAATCGCCCATCAGAATGACAGGATAATTTTTAGTGTTCAGGGCAGAAATACGGCTTTCAAGCAGATTCATTGCATTTACCTGTCCATCCGAAGTTAACGGAAGGTGCGTATTTACGAAAAAATAGTATTTCTTGCTGTTCTTGTTGTAAATCGTGGCATAAGTAACGGACCTGACATACCCGTCCCAACTGTCACCGGCCGTGCTGTAATTGTCGCGGAGCCAGAAGCATCCGGTTCCGGTAACGGTAAGAATGGAACTGTCATACAGAAAAGGCGTATGGCAGTCATCCGTGCCTGCACGGTAACCCGTGTAGGCACTGAGATTGTCTTTTAAATAATCCCAGGGATGATCCTCTTTCAGATGATCCCAATAGTCCAAATCCTTCACCTCCTGAAACCCGATGATGGCCGGATGCTCCGAGTTAATCATAGAGACAATAGCACCTTTACGGTCACTCCAGTGACTGCCCTCACGGATATTGAGACAGGCCAACTTTGTATCCAGGCAGGCTGCATAAATCGTGGTTGTGCCAGTGTTGGCGTTGGAACCACACTTGTAGGTCTCAATATTATCAGACGTTATTGCCGTCTCCGAGAGACCCCCGCGTTCAATAGTACCGGAAGCCTGAATGGGGTTGTCGCTTTCGCCGAAGACTATGGTCTTGCTGCTTCCGGTAACTCTACCGACTACAACACCGACACGCACCTGATAGTCAGAGGATATGGATCCACTGAATACACAAGGATCACCATCCCTGCTTGTCATACTGGGATAATTTCCGGAATTGGCTCCGGCCCAGCGGCCCATAAGACCGCCGATGTGAATGTACCAATTCTTATCGTAAGGCCCCCAGTCGCTTTCGGCAAAAATAGAAGCGGAGCAGGTGCATCCCTTAATGGTGTAGTTTGCAGCACTACCAGCGACATAACCCACAAGACCGCCTACATCACCTTTGCGGCCGTTAAACGAGATGGAACAATCAGATGTAACGTTGTTTTTAATCTGCTTGCCACTCCAACCGAAGATACCGCCAACTGCCATAGTGCCACTGCCGGTAACGGTAATGTCGCCCTGCATCTTGCAATAATAGGCATAACTGCCGGTATTGTATCCAGGATATGCACAGATACCACCAACGGCTGCACGCCATTTGTCATCGGCGTCATATAAGCCGTAGTACTCCACTTCAATGTTTCCGGAGTTCGTACACGAAGACATACCCAAAACATCCCAGCCCATGCCGGAGATACCTGCGACAGCAAGCAAATAATTCTTCTTCTTCATTTCACTCTCGGAGGGGTCACCTGTGATAAGCGATTCCGCCTTAATGAGAGCAAAGTTCTTGCATTTATTGAAATCAGCCTGACCCATACCCAAAATGCCGGTTACGCAAACTGGTCCGGTGTTGCCGGTATCTGCAGCAAGTCCTGTGATATCAGTATGCTTGAGATAAATAGTGCCTGCGTCCTCGTTGTTGCACTGGTCGAACGAGGCCTTATAAGTAGCATTGTATGTTGACACACCGGCAATACCAGCCACATTAATACCCTTTGAATTTCCGTCGCCGCCGTAGGTAAAGCTCACATTGGGATCACCGTACACGGCAAGCAAGGTTACAGGACCGCGGTTGGCGCAGGAGGAGAAAGTAGAGTTGGCAGTAGAGTTGTCAATCAGGCCCACAAGACCACCCAGGGCAACCTGCTTGTGATTGTAGCCGGTAGCGTCATATTTGATTTCTCCGCCATTTGAGCAATTGCTGAATGTAGCACCTTTAGCCACAGCCACAAGACCACCAAGAATAACCTGTTCGGTTTCGTTGGCCGCAGCCTTCAGCGTAACATTGGCTTTGTTACGCACGGAAGTGTACGTGCCGCCATTATCCATCTTCACCAGCGGAGCAAATTCTTTGCTGCCCGCTGCAAATGTGCAGCTGGCGTCAATGACGAGATTCTGGATGGTTCCGGCATTGGTCGCAAACATCGGCACACCTGAAGTAAGGTTCTTGATAGCATAATCTCCACCATCCAGCGTGCCGCCGAAACCAGAGGCGCTGGTGATAGTGTAACCGGTCATATCAAGGTCGGCCGTGATGGTATACGAACCGGTATCTCCCGAGGACGTCCCGGCCAGGAAGGCCGCGAATTCGCGGGGAGAATCGATGCTGGCGTCATAACCGATGACAGGGGTCCAGTTAGCGCTTCCAAGATTGATTCCCAGCGGCTTTATACCAGCTCGTTCGTACTCACGGGACTTGTCGGAGACATATGTGTAGTCGGCCCGGCTGGTGCGAATCTTAAATGTGCCGCTATAGGTTCCAGGAGCCACGATAATGTAGAACACACCCGCGTGATCTTTGTCGGATCCTACGACCACAGGATGGGCGCCGTCACCGGAAACGACGACATCCGTTTCCTCGTAGCCAGTAATTGCCACAGGGGAAGAGGAGGTAAGGTCATAGGTGAATGACCCTGCGCAAGCAGCCCCAGCCTGGAAGGTGACGTTCTCGATGGTTTCGCCCCGGAAAGCAGGGTTGCTGGAGTAGATATTCAACTGAATGACAGATCCCAGATTCAGGAACTGCAGCGTTCCCACCTCCGTATTGGTGTAACTGGGAACGTCTTCCTTCAGTTCAAACGGAAGCGCGGCCATCGGCATAGCATCTGCGCTGCCGGACACCTGGTTTCGGGGAATCTCCAGGGTAATGGCATCGGCGTCCTTGGAGTTATTGCGGGAATTGTACGGGTAGTAGGCATAGACCATATCGCCAGCCTCGAGAGCCACGCTGCTGCGGATGGTAATGTGCGGATTACCGCTGCCATCAATGGTCACCGGCGTGGACTTATTCAGCGATGTACTGGCATACGAGCCCACCAAGTCATCGGCTACCCATTTCACGTGATTGGAGTCAAAAGTAGTCTTTACCTCCTGAGAGCCCAACTTGAAAGTATACTCATACTCCCCTTCCATCTCCTCCTGGGGAGGGATGGGAGAGGGGTCGTCGATAGGCTCCTCCTTCTGGGCACAGGCAACGAAACCCACCGCGAGGAGGATACCCATTATGTATTTATAACAGAATTTCATAGAGATTATGGTATTACTTTACTGACACACGATATACACAGTAGTGTTGGCTTCATTTGCGCCATACTTATACGTATCGACGTTCTCGGCGCTGATGGCGACTTCCTCCAGATCTTTCCAAGCGAGGGTGCCGGAGGCCTGGATGGGGTAATCGCTTTCACCGAAAACCACGTTCTTGCCGGAACCCTTGACCTGGCCTACGACAATACCGGCCCTGGGTCCTTGATATACCGAGGAGATGGAACCGCTGAACACACAGGGATCTCCGTCGCGATTTGTCATACTGGCATTGCTGCCTTCGCCAATGGCCCCACCCCAGCGGCCCATAAGACCACCGATGGTATAGTACCAATCCTTTCCGGCAGCGCCCCACTCGCTGTCGGCGAAAATGGTAGCGGCGCAGGTGCAACCCTTAATGGTATAGTTGGCGGCACCGCCGGCAACGTAACCCACGAGGCCACCTACATCGCCTTTACGGCCATTCACCGTGATGTGACAGTTTGCTGTAACGGTATTCTTGATTTGCTTCCCGAGGAAACCCAAAATACCGCCGACGGCCATCGTTCCGTGCCCGCTCACCGTGATATTTCCGTCCATCTTGCAGTAGTTGACAGAAGTGCCGGTGCTACCGTATGCTCCCTGTCCGCCAATACCACCGATACTCGCACGCCATCTGTCGTCATTATCGTACAGGCCATCGTATTCTACCTCGATGTTACCCGCATTGGAACAGGATTCTACCTCTGCATTATCCCAGGGCATACCAAAAATACCACCGACGTGAAGCAGATAGTTCTTCTTCTTCAGGACAGATTCTGCCGGTTCTCCCTCTGCCACCGCACGTGCCTGGATGAGACCCAGATTCTTGCACTTGTTGAAATGTCCCTGGCCGAATCCCAGGATACCGGCAACGCCTACGGGACCGGAAGAACCGGAAGTCAGGGCAGGCAGCAGGCTCATATCCGAGTGATTGAACGAAATAATCGCCGCCGCTTCATTGATGCACTGCACGAACTCGGTCGTATTCTCGTCGCTGTAGCTCGTCGTTCCGACGATACCGCCCAGATTGATGCCGATGGCATTCCCGGTACCGGTACCAGAGAAATCATTGACCGGATCTCCGTACTTGGCATTCAGGCTTATCTTGCCGCTGTTGACACACTCCAAGAAAGTGCAGGGACCTTCCAGATGGTTAACCAGACCCACAAGGCCACCCAGCGAGGCGTTTTTGTGCGCGCAGCCCGGGGCCTCGAACGAGACTAGGCCCTCATTGGAGCAGTTCTCGAAGCGGGCGCCCTGAGCTCGGCCGGCGATGCCGCCCAGAATAATTTCCACATCCACATCCGCCTTTGCGGCGTAGGTCACCGAGGCTTTATTCACGACATTCTTGTAGGCACCGCCGACGCTTTCGCCCACAAGTGCACCGAAGGTATTGCTTTCCGCGGTAAATACGCAGGTTTCGTCCAGGATAACGTCCTTGATGGTACCCGAGTTCTGAGCGAACAGAGGCACGGAAGATACCAGGTTCTTGATAGTATATCCCTGACCTTCAAGGGTACCGGCGAAGCCGCTTGCCGACGTGATGGTGACACCCTGCATATCAATATCCTTGATAAGGGCGGCAACGTCGGTCGTCTCTTCCGTGATGGAAGCAAGCCAAGCAGCCAGCTGTTCACCGGTGGAAATGAACGTGGAAGGGGCCCCGGAAGTTGCCGTGGTAACCACGTCTGAATAGGACATACTATAACCTTCCGCAATGGCGCCCACGCGTATATCATAGGATATACCGCTATCTACACCATCAATCTTGAATTCGGTTTCTTCTCCCGAATAATCTACGGTCCAATCGGAAGACACGGTTACCTTATGTTCCACCTGGTAGGAAGTAGCGCCCTCAACGGCTTCCCAGGTCACATCGATGAATGAGATGCCGGCATTGGCACGAATGACAGGCTTCGGGAGATATCTGAGAACATCGGCCGAAACCAATTCCGACCATTCGCTTTCGACCTCACCGTTGATGGCTTTTACCCGGAAGAAATACGTCTTGCCAAATTCAAGCCCGGGAACGGTAAACGGGCTGTAAGAAGGAGCGCCCGCCGCACGGAACTGCGTTTCTTGCTCTTCCTTGAATTCAACCTTGTAGGAGAGGGCGTTGTTGACCGGGGCCCATTTCAGGATGACATTCTCCCCGTCGAAAGTAGCAGTTACTACAGGAACGTCCAACTTGACTTCGGGGACGATAGGTTCCTTGCCTTTACACCCCGTAAAAAGAGGTAAAAGGACAAGAAGGCAGGCTATGCCCTTAAAGAAAGATTTGATACACATAATATTGAATTGTTTATACAATAATTTCATTAATTATCATATCCGGGATTTTGTTCCAGATTCTTGTTCATCGTGATGTCTTCCGAAGAAATCGGGTCCAGGTACATCCGGTCCTTCCAGTTGCGGCCCGAAAGTTCGTCCCGTAGCATCAGTCCTCCGGGAACTGAGACAAATTTCAGGGGATCTCCCACCGATACGGCGATATCGGCATATTCCGCCGGAATCGTCGGCATCTTGGGATCGGAGAAATACACGTCGTACGTACCGTCTCCGTTCATATCCAGCGGGATGTTGTATCCGGGGATACAGATTCCCGTCCAGGGCAAACTGGTCCAGAGGCTACCGCAGGCCCAGCGCTTCAGGTCTTTCAGGCGGAAGCCTTCCAGGCACAGTTCACAGGTGCGTTCACGCCGGATTTCCAGAATGACGGGGTTATCCACGTCGGGGTAGAAAGTGTTCTTCAGGTAATTGTCCACCAGCGTAGGCTTGGCGTCCAGGGCTCCTCCGGTAATACCGGCCCTGCGACGGAGAACTCCGATGGTGTTCTTCCAGTCTTCATCGGTAAGGGTTCCCAATTCTGCCTTGGCTTCGGCATAGTTGAGCAGGACCTCTGCATACCGCATCACGGGAATGTCGTTGCCGTTGGCGCCATAGACGTCGGCGGCGACATCGTCAACCGTGAATTTGATGATATGATAACCTGTCAGCGAGAAACCGTAGTCGGCCGTCGTCCTCACCATAGATCCATCGTTGTTCTTTCTTTCATAGCCGATGGAACGGATGGTCTGACCAAGGCGCAGGTCGCGGCCGGTCATTTCCTCCAGGAACGACTTGTATTTACCATCGGCTTTGGTTTCCGAATAATAGGAACCGTCTTGATTCAGGTAGGTGTTGATGAAGGGGCGTACCAGAGAGGCACGGACATTCTGCTTATTGTAATAATAATTGGCGTATCCCACCGACAACGGATTGTCCTGTTCCACGGCCAGCATCACTTCGTCTACGGGAACGGAATCGCTGGAGAAGAGGTCACGGTAGGGGCCTTTTCCCGTGCTGCCCGTTGCGCCGGTATGAATGGAGAACACGCCGCCCTGCATCACAATCTCTGCAGCATCGGCCGCCTGGGCGAAGAGATCGTCGGCAGAGATTTGGCAACCCTCGACATAAGGAGTGCCCGCGTGATACTTACGCCAGGAGGCCTCGTACAGGCAGACCCTGGATTTGAGCAGCATCGCGCACCACTTGTTGAGGAAGCAGGCCTTGCTTGCCGCGGAATTGTCTGTCTTGATATGCTCGAAAGCATAGTCGCAGTCTTCGATGATGCGAGTGACAATGACATCGCGGCTATCCCTGGGAGCGGTAAGTTCCGGGTCTCCGGGGTTCAGGACGTGGTCTATCCACGGAACGCCACCGTACCAGTATAACTTGTCAAAATACAGCCAGGCCCGGAAGAAACGGGCGATGCCGTTGTAGTTGTTCCGAATGACCTCGGGGACCGATTGATAATTGTTGTGATCCAGGAAATAGTTGACGCTGCGAATTTTATCCCATCCCCAGGAACCCTGCGTTTCAGGGACAAGGGCTCCCTGCTCAAAATCGCTGAGCTCGGTCTTGGCCATATAGTCGCACAGCGTCTCATCCTGATGGTGGACCGCTGTTCCGTTCGGGAAGTAGGCGTAGAAAGAGTTACAGTACAGGTTGAGGCCGGTCTCGGACCCAAAGATGAGCGCGGCGTCGGCCGAAGACCTCTGAGTTTCCGTAAGGTTGCAAGCCGACAGGCACACGACGCCGACGGACAATAAAACGATAGTTTTAATATAATTCAGTTTCATAGTGCTCTCTCTTAGAATGTAAGGTTAATGCCGAAACTGTAAGATTTCAGGACAGGGTAGCATCCGCCTGTGCCGGCGGTGGTATCGTGGTTCTCCGGATCCTGGCCCAGGGCCAGCACATCGACGGTGCCTTTGATGTACTTGTACATAGGCGACCAGTCCCAGAGATTTTCACCGGAGAAGAACACGCTCACCTTTGAAAGATGGAGCGGCTTGATCCACTTCTCCGGAAGATTATAACCGAACTGAACGTTCTTGAGACGGATGTACGAGACGTCCAGCATATACCGGGTGTTTCCTCGGCGGCTGGTGCCGGCCAGGGGGTTGGCTCCCGAAGCGTAACGCGGCAGCCAGGCATCGCGATTCTCCTCGGTCCAGTAGTTGCCCAGAACCCATTTGGGAATCTGGTTGTAAGCGCGGTTGTACTGGCCCCAGATCATACCGCTGTCTCCCTCCGTAATGAAGTCCTGCTTGCCCACTCCCTGGAAGAAGATGGAAGCATAGAAGTTGTTCCAGTCAAAACTGAAGGTGAAGCTGTACATATACCGGGGGCTGGAATTACCGATAATCTTACGGTCTCCGGGGTTGGAAAGCGTCTGGTCTCCACGGTCGATGTAACCGTTGCCGTCCAGGTCCTCGATCTTGGGGTCTCCGGGGTGGATGGAGTAATCCTTGGAGAACTGGTTGATGATATCATAACGCTCCGCGCCGGCAGCCCTTGCCAGGGCTTCTGCGACGTCGATATCGGCCTGATCCTGCCAGAGTCCGTTGCAGACGAATCCCCAAAGTTCGCCGATTACCATTCCGGGATAGTATTCCGGAATGTTACGGCCACCGATGTAGCCGGTTTCGTTGTTATACTTGTCGATTTTCGAGACATTGTCTGCGAAAGTGGCTTTGATGCTGTAGTCAAACGGTTTTGACGCCAGTCTAAACCGGTCTTTCCATATTACGGTCACCTCACATCCCCGGGTAGTGAGGGAGGCATAGTTCCCTTCGGGGGCATCGGCTCCGTAGACAGCCTGGATGGTAGGGCCTACAGAAAACATATCGTCGGTCTTTCTGGTGTACCAGTCGGCGGTAAGGGAGAGGCGGTCTTCAAGAAAACCCAGGTCGAGACCCACGTCGATCGTTTGCGACTTCTCCCAGGTAAGGTTGTCCGGGATGGGATCCGGAGCCGACGTCTGACGGTATTTGACTCCGTTGAGCAGGCGGCTGGTGCCGAAGCCGAAGGATTCGTCATAGTAGTACTCGCTGATATTGCTGTTGCCCAGCGATCCATAGGAGAAACGAGCCTTGATGTTCGAAACGGCCTTCTTGCTTACATTGTTCTTCATAAACGGTTCCTCGCTCAGGCGCCAGCCCAGCGAAACGGAAGGGAAGAAGGCCCAACGGGAACGGGACGGGAATTTGGACGATCCGTCGTAACGTCCGTTGAATTGGAAAAGATACCTGTCGTCAAAGCTGTAATTGATGCGGGAGAAAATACCTACGGTACGCCACTTGGCCCAAGTTCCGGTAATCTTCTTATCGGTGGAGCCCTGGGTCAGGTTAATGTTGTCCACCGTCTCGGAAAGAAGGTCGGTATTGTAAACGTGGATCTTGTCACGGGTCCTCTGCTCGTAATTGTAACCGAGCATAGCCTTGAAATAATGTTTCTTTAATTTCTTCGCGTAGTCCGCGTAAGCGTTCAGCGAAAAATACTTGATGATATCGCGGTCTTCGGTGAAGGAAGAGACGATGCCGGACTTGGTTTCCATAACACCGGGCCTGGGAGAGTAGGCATCCGGGTATTTACGGGTGTAGCCGTTGGAATTGGTCCACTTGTAAGTGGCGTCGGCGTTCACCGTGAGGGCATTATCCAGGAACGAGGCGTTGAGCCCGACCGTATTCTTGACATAGTCGTTTTCGTAGACGTTGGTGCTGGATCCGTACAGGAATCCTCCTACGGTGTTGGCCGCAGCCGCCGTCATCGTTCCGTCCGGATTGTAGAAAGGCATACAGACCGGTGCCTGGGAATTGATGTTGGCCCAGATGTTACCGGCCGAGCCGCTGGCGACGATGGGGTTGTTGTACTTGCGGTGTCCCTGCTCAAAGTTGTTGGTGATCTTGAGCCAGGGATATGCCTGATAACCCACTTTTACGCGTATATTCTCCGTGAAACAGTTGTCGGTGTTGGTTTCCGAATTGTACAGTCCGGAATAATTGTAAATGCGGCCGGAAATATAATAGTCGAACTTCTGGGAAGATCCGGACAAAGAAAGATTGTGCGTCTGCCCAAAGGAGTTGTCCTTATAGAGGATGCCGAACCAGTCGGTGCCCTCGGGGAAGTAAGCATAGTCCCCGGCGTCGACACGCCAGGAGCCGTCGCTCACGACTGTTCCCGTATTGCCCGTGTCGTGGCGAAGACGGTACTCGTTAAGCCAGTTCAGGGAGAACGGCATAATAAGGTTCATATGTGTAGGGAGGTTCCCATTGTAATTGAACCACCCTTCGCACATCATCGTCGCCCACGTGAGTCCGTCGGTGACATAGTCCGGTTTTACGACCGGGGAGGAAAAAGTGAGGTTGTTGGAATAGGTAACCACGGTACGTCCCTTCTGGGCGTTCTTGGTGGTTATCAGGACCACGCCGTACGGGGCGCGCGAACCGTAGATGGCCGCCGACGCCGCATCCTTGAGGACCGAGACGGAGGCAATGTCGTTCGGGTTTAACATAGAAGGGTCCCCTTCCACGCCATCGACAAGGATGAGCGCACTGCCGCCCTGGCCGATGGAGGTGACACCGCGAATGTTGAAATCGGCCGTACGGATGGGTTTACCGTCGGCGAGGGTAATGTTCAAGTTAGGCACCGCACCCTCGAGCATCTGGGTGACATTTGCGTTGGGACGCGCGACGAAGACGTCGCTGGTAATCTGGTCTACCGCACCCGTCAGGTCTACCTTGCGCTGGGTACCATAACCCACGACGACGGTTTCCTCCAGCAGCAAGAAGTCCTCCTTGAGCGTCACGTTCAAAACGGAGAGCTTACCGGGGTCGATGGTCTGCGAAGCATATCCGATGCAGGAAAAATCCAAAGTCTTTCCATTGGGCACATTAATGGAGTAACTGCCGGTAAAGTCGGTGGTGATGCCGGTCGTAGTGCCGGAAACCAGGACGACTACACCCGGAAGAGGTTCGCCGTTTTCGTCCGAAACAACACCTTTGACCACTCTTGCACCCTGGGCCTGCGCCGCCATGGGCAGGAGAATGGACAGGCTGATTAAAAATAGTTTTCTGAGCATAAGAGCGAAGGTTAGAATTGAATGATTGAATAAACAGGGTAATGGTCGGAGACGTATTTATGGCCGTCATACCACTGGGTAACGGTCTTGTACTCGGAGCATTCGACCGTGTTCGTAATCCAGATATGGTCGCATTGATAGGCCTTAGCCTCATTGCCCCAGGCATTATAAGTCTTCACGTCATCGGTGATGGGCGCCACCTCACGGGTAAGGTTCATCGTTTCCCGGATGCCGTCAAACACAGCGTCAGTTCCGTGCGTGTTGAAGTCGGCCATCAGGACGACAGGAAGATTATCCGTGTTGAGTAACTTGATGCGCTTCTGAATCAAGGTCATAGCACTGCGGCGGGATGCCGCCGTGAGGCCCAGGTGAGTATTCATATAAAAGAATTCCTGCCCGGAAGAGAGAATCTTCATCACGGCCCAGTGCACATAGCGGACATAGCCGTCCCAGCTCATCGAAGATTTATCCGGCGTGTCGGAAAGCCAGAAAACACCGTCCGACAGCACCTCGAGCACATCGGGGCGATAGAGGATCGAATTATAGATGTCCTCATCGGTGATGCCGACATACCCGTATTCGGCAAGCGTTCCGGACATATACTTCCATTCAGTCGCGACCGCCTCCTGGATACCGACAAGGGAGGGCTGCTGGTCAATGACCATATCCCGGCAGGCACCGGCACGCATTCCCCAGTTGTTATGGGCGTCGTCCTCGGTTGTGGTTCCTCGGATATTGAAAGTCATCACCTTCAACTGCCCTGGAGACAGGTTAGGGTGGTTGTTCTTCGGCTCCTCTTTGTGACATCCCGCAAGGACAAGCATCGCAAACAAAAAGTAAATAGTTTTACGCATATCGTTTTACTGGTTAGATTTCAAAATCGGAAGGATAATTCCCTCCATCACGGTATATCCCTCCTGGTTGGGATGACATCCGTCACTGGTATACTGCGACGGAAGCCCGTTCCCGGCATCGACCAGGGCGGAATGATAATCGGCATAGGCATATCCCTGCTCCTGGGCCAACGCCTTCAGGAGAACGTTCAGGTCTACGATCGTCTGCTCCGGATGGACGGACGGGGCCCAGTAGAAGTTCTTGCTGGGCGTAACTGAGCAGATGACCACCTTGATTCCCGCCTTCGTGGCCTCCGAGGCCATATAGGCAATATTGTCCCGCGTTTCCTCGATACTCACATAGACGCCGTCGTTCATAGCGATGTCGTTGGTGCCGCCCAGGATCACGAGCTGCCGCGGATGTTTGTCCGTTATCCCTTTGATGAGGGTTTTCATATAGGCCGTGGTCTTGCCCGAAAAGCCCAGGCAAAGGAAATTGTTGGAAGAGAAGAACTCCGGATGGCCTTTTCCATCCTTGCCCCAGTTGGCCGTGATGGAGTCTCCGAAGAAGATGGCGTCGCGAACCGCAGGGTCCTGGCCGCCCTTGTTCCCGTTATCACAGGCCGTGACGGCGGGAAGGACAAGCAGAAGAAGGAATGTCAGGAAACGTTTCATTGGATACGGAGGATACAGGAAATAGGATAATGATCGGAAATGAGAGTGTGCCCGCCATACGGAGCGGTATCGGTACGATACTCCAGGCACTTGATGTCCGGAGTAATCCAGATAAAGTCGATGATACGCTCCTTGTTCTTGTTGCCCCAGGCGTTATACGTAGGAACGCGGTCCGTGACCGGAGCGACAACGGCGGAATTGAGCATTATCTGCTTTAAACCGTCGAATGCCTTGCTGGAAATATCCGTATTGAGATCCCCGCTGAAAATGAGTGGAAGCCCCTCCGGATTAATCTCCTTCATCTTCCCCATTATCATCTCGACGCCTTTTACCTGGGACGTCCAGGTGAGACCCAGATGGGTATTGAAGTAGAAGAAGCGCTTCCCCGTCTTATTCACCTTGAAAAGCCCCCAGGTGAGGGAGCGGTTATACTTCTCGTCGAAGGAATTCGAGGGGACGTCCGGCGTTTCGGACACCCAGAAAGTGCCGCTGTCGAGAAGCGTGAAGACGCTTCGCTTGTACAGGAAACCGGATGTCTCCCCTTTGTCCACGCCGTTGTCGCGGCCGATGCCTACGCTGCCGTATTCTGCGGCAAGGGTATCGCGGAAGAAGGACCACTGGCCCTTGAACTGCGCCTCCTGAAAACCCACCAGATCCGGCTTGCGGGTCTTGAGCATCTCCAGGCAGGCTTCCTTCCGGTTTGACCAGCTGTCGTTAGGGTTAGCCTCCTTGGCGTGACTCTGTCTCACGTTGAAGCTCATCACCGTGAGGCGGGGACTGCAGGAAGCGGCGACGAGAAGTGCCGAAAAAACGAATATGGAGCGAAATGCGGGGCGCATAAGGATCGGTTATAGTTTTACACGACAAAGTTAGGTTAATATGCTACCCCCCCCCCATAAATTAAAGTAAAAGAACATTAAAATCGAACAATCAGCAAAAAATTTAATAACAATTTCAAACAAAATGTTAAATTTGTAGAAAATACGGATAATATGAGTATTTTCCTTATATCTGTCTTGTTGGCGGGGACTCTTTCCTTCCGGGCTCTGCCCCTGGAGGATACCGGCCTCAACGTGGCGACAATCTGCCAGGACGCATCCGGAAATATGTGGTACGGAGGGATTGACGGACTCACCCAGTATGACGGGAAACGCTATTTCCACTTCAAGGACAGCGCCCTTCCGGAAGCGAGCGATCCCGACAGCCATATTTACAGGTTGCTCTGCAATTCGAACGGCTCTGTCTGGGCGGCTCACATCAACGGCCTGTCCGTCTTTGACACCGGCAGCCAGTCCTTTTCCAGTTTCCCCAGCCCGGGCGGGTCCCTCACCGGCCTGGTGCAGATGACGGGGCAAACATACCTGCTCATCGCCGGACGTCAGCTGTGGCTGTTCGACTATGTCAAGAAGGGATTCTCCCGGGAGGGGATCCCCGAAGAATTGCTTGCCAAAGAAGTCTCCGCCCTGTATGACGAAAACGGGACCATCTATATCGGCACGGCCGACGGCACCGTTTATTCCGCCATCCAGCAGCTGCGCCGGCTCCAGGTCGTCGCCCGCATCGGCTGCCGGGTCAACTGCATCCTCCGCGACGGAGACCGTCTGTGGGCGGGGACCGAGGGAGACGGCCTGTGGGAGATATCCGGCACACCGCGCAAAGTGGGGACAAGAAGTACCGACTACGTAAAATGCCTGTGCCTGGACAGGAACGGCCTTCTGTGGGTGGGGACGAAAAACGGGCTCAAAATCCTGGAAGACGGCAAATTCCGGGTCTTCCACTACGAGTATTACAAGCCCGACAGCATCTCGCACGACAGTATCTGTGACATCTTTATGGACAGGCAGGGTACGATGTGGCTGGGCACCTATTATGGAGGCGTGTGCTATTATACGCCCAACTCTTCCCAGTTCCAGAGCATCGCTTCCAAACCCGGGACGAACGAGCTATCGGGGAACGTGATCAGCGACATCGTCGAAGACGCCGACGGGTCCCTGTGGATAGGCACCAACTCGGGCGGGCTCAATCACCTGCTCCCGGACGGAAGATTCGAGCACATCGACAGCGAAGGCGACAATCCCGTGGACGTGAAATGCATCTACAAAAGCCCGTGCACGGGGAAACTATATGTAGGGGCCGACCGCTCCGAGATCCTGCTGCTGGACAGCCGCCGCAAAAGCCTGAAGCCTCTGGGAGCGGGCGGGCCGCACAGCGGATACGGATGCTACGCCATCGTGGACAACCTACGCGGTGGGTTTTACGCGGGCGGCAGCGACGGTCTGTGGGAATACAACGAGAAAGACGGCCATTTCTCCAAGATATTCATTACGGAGGACGTCTCCAATGTCAAATCGATGAAGCTGGATTCCCGGGAAACCCTGTGGATTGGGAAAAAATACGGAGTTACGGCCCTGGAGACAAAGACGGGGAAGGTGCTTGCCTTGCCGGATCTCCTGTCCTCCATCCAATATGTCGACTCCTTCCTGGAAGACACTTCCGGCAGAATCTGGATGAGTTCCAACAGCGGAGTCTATGTCTATGATTCCGTAGCCGGTACCCTCGCGCAGTTCTCGGAGAAGGACGGGCTTCCGGATCACGTGATTCACGGCATCGAAGAGGATTCCGCCGGAATTCTTTGGATCAGCACCGACGACGGCCTCTGCCGCCTGGACCCGTCCGACGGCAGCACCTGGACTTTCACCACCGCCGACGGCCTGCTGGACAACCGTTTCACGCCCTATGCGCACTGCCGGAAACGGGACGGAAGAATCTATTTCGGTAGCCTGCACGGGATTGTTTCCTTCGACCCGCTTGCCGTCACGATGCACAGCGAGATGGTCCCTCCCGTGATTTCCAGTATCGAAATCAACGGCGTCCGGAGAAGTATCACCAAAGAAAGGATTGTCCTGAAACCGAACGAACGGGACATCGCTTTCCTGTTTTCCTGCCCCGACTACATCTCCGGAGACAACGGCCGGTTCTACCATATGCTGGAAGGGGCCGACGCCGACTGGATTCCCTCCGGAAAAGACCGCAGGGCGGTTTATCACTCCCTCCGCCCCGGAGAGTACACCTTCCGGCTCCGATACAGCAACAGCGCAGGCGTGAGCAGCGACGGAGAGGCGATGCTGTCCGTCCGCCTCCGGGCTCCCTGGTATATGACCTACGCCGCCAGGACGGGTGCAGTCCTGCTGCTGGTTTGCCTGATGATCGTCCTTTTTGTATGGCAGCTGAGCCGCAAAGACACGGAGTACAAAGCCAGGATGGCCAAGGCGCACAGCGACCTGCTGCGGGAACTGTCGCTGGAGTTCGTGAGTATCGGCGCCAACAGGGCCGGCGGCCAAGAAGCCGGCGTGACCCGGAACTTCAACGATTCGGACGAAGACTTTATGCGCCAGGCGATGAAGGTGGCTAAGAAGAATATCGACAATCCGGAGTTCTCCATCGACGATTTCGCCACGGCCATGCTGATGAGCCGTTCCAACCTGAATCTCCGGATCAAAGCTTTGTTCGGCGTCTCTCCCCTGGATTTCGTCAAGACGGTGCGCTTCAACGAGGCCTGCCGCCTGCTGAAGGAAGACAAATACAACGTGGCCGAGATTTCGTATCGGGTGGGCTTCTCCACGCCCTCCTATTTTACCGCCGCCTTCAAGCAGTTTATGGGCTGTACTCCCCGTGAGTGGGTTAAGAAAGACAGGAAGGGATAGCGATAGTTTTTCCGCGAAAAAGCATTATATTTGTAGAACGCAAAAAAATATTCGAGCAGAATGAAAAGAGATTTACAAGTTTTTGACTTGATCAAGAAGGAGCAGGAGCGCCAGAGCGCTGGCTTGGAGCTCATCGCCTCTGAAAATTACGTGTCAGACCAGGTGCTGGAAGCCATGGGCTCCGTATGCACCAACAAATACGCAGAGGGCTACCCCGGCAAACGCTATTATGGCGGCTGTGAGGTAGTGGACCAGATTGAACAGCTGGCCATCGACCGTCTGTGCGCCCTGTATGATGCGGAATATGCCAATGTGCAGCCGCACTCCGGAGCCCAGGCCAACATGGCCGTCACCATGGCCATCCTCAAACCCGGAGACACCTTCATGGGACTGGACCTGTCCATGGGCGGTCACCTCACCCACGGCTCCCCCGTCAATGCTTCCGGTATCCTCTACCACCCCGTAGCTTATGGGCTGAATCCGGAAACCGGCCGTGTGGACTATGACGAGATGGAGCGCAAAGCCCTCGAGTGCAAACCCAAGCTCATCATTGGCGGGGCATCGGCCTATTCCCGTGAATGGGATTACGAGCGCATGCGCGCCATCGCAGACAAAGTGGGCGCCATCCTGTGGATCGATATGGCCCACACCGCCGGCCTCATTGCCGCGGGCCTGCTGAAGAACCCGGTAAAATACGCGCATATAGTCACGTCCACCACCCACAAGACCCTCCGCGGGCCGCGTGGCGGCATTATCCTCATGGGCAAGGACTTTGACAACCCCTGGGGCCTCACCACGCCCAAGGGGGAGATCAAGAAGATGAGCGCCATCCTGAATTCCGCCGTTTTCCCGGGCATCCAGGGCGGGCCGCTGGAGCATGTAATTGCAGCCAAGGCCGTGGCCTTCTGGGAGGCCGCCCAGCCGGAATACAAGCAGTACCAGAAGCAGGTGGTGGCCAACGCCGCCGCCATGTGCCAGGCTTTCATCGACAAAGGCTATAAAATTATCTCCGGCGGAACGGACAACCACCTCATGCTCATCGACTTACGCCCCAACTTCCCGGACCTGACAGGCCGCGTCGCAGAGAAAGAACTGGTCCGGGCCGATATTACCGTGAACAAGAACATGGTGCCCTTCGACAGCCGCAGCGCCTTTGCCACCTCCGGCCTTCGCATTGGCACGCCGGCCGTCACTTCCCGCGGCTTCGAGGAAAAGGATATGCAGCAGATTGTGGAACTGATAGACCGCGTGCTGGAGTCGGCCAACAAACATTTTGCCGCCCTTACCGCCAAGGAGCCCACGGAGGCCCAGACGGCGGAACGCATTGCCCACAAACTGGTCCTGGACGAGGTAAAACGCCAGGTTCACTCCATGACCGCAGAAAGGCCCCTCAACTGCTACTAATCATGAAAAAGCGCATCCTTCTTCTTGGTTGCGTGCTGGCTTTTGTGGCGTGCACGCCCGCTGCGCAGCCGGTAAAGCCGCTCATTCCCTCCGGCACCACGCCCACGCAACCGACCCAACCAACCCAGCCGGATAAACCCTCCGGCCCCACCACCTATACTTTTTCGGCCCAGCCCCAAAACCTTGCCTTTCCCGGGGAAGGTGGCACCAAGGAATTGGTACTCACTACTGAGGCCCCTTGGAAGGTATTCACGCAGGATGACTGGGTACAGTTCAGTCCGGTATCCGGCAAGGGAAAAACGACCCTCAGCGTCATCGTTCCTGCCAATCCGGATCCCAACTACGACCGCCGCGCTACGCTTTATTTCACGGTGGACGGGGAAGGCTCCGGCTCGCTGGAGGTTGGTATCACCCAGGAAAAAGGACCTGCGCCCAATGTAAACACAAAGGTGTATGCCGCAGACGCTTCCTCCATCACTTCCACCACGGCCAATATCACCTGCAACTACACCAACGCTCCGGCCGGCGGCGTGTATGACCGAGGCGTGTATTATGGAACCTCATCCACTACGCTCAACCAGCAAAATGCACTTAACAGTGCTTCCGCTACCGCAGCATACTTTACCGTCAAGCTCAGCTCGCTGGAAACCGGTACCACCTACTATTACAAGGCATACGTAACTGTGTGGGACGACATTTCCAAGCGATATGTCGATGTATTCAGCGATGTACACAGCTTTACCACCCAGGGAGGAGGTGCCAGTGCCGGCCTTCAATATCTGGGCGGATACGAGATTCCTGCTGTAAGCCTGAAGAGTACCACCCAGTGCACCAATTCCGGCACGGAGACGTATGGCAGCACCAGATGGTACCAATACGACACCAACAACAGCGACCAGAAGATTGTCACACACACCTATTCCTATAACGGGAAGCAGTACCGCAACTGGACGGCGCTCGTGGACCGTACCAAGCAGGCTCCACTCTGGAATGCGTTCGTCATGCAGCAAGACGCCTATCCGGACAATGGCGTAGGCCGTGTGGGCAGCTGGCACGAGGATCCGGGACTTCCGTCTTCCTGGCAGCAGTGTTCTTCCACCAGCGGATTCAGCCGCGGACACTTTGTCGCCTCCAACTACCGCCAGGCCACCAGCGATGCCAACAAGCAAACGTTCTACTACACCAACCAGGCCCTGCAGTACCAGACCTCGTTCAACGACGGCGTATGGAACTCCCTGGAACTGGCTGTTAAATCCAATGCACCTACCGGTAGGGACACCTTATATGTAGTAGTAGGCATCCTGTATGAGAGCAGCAAAACCTTAGGTGGAGTCCCCTGCCCCAGCCACTTCTACAAGTGCCTGATGAAGTGCAGCTTTAACAGCTCCGGCGCCATGACCGCCGCCAAAGGCTGCGCCTATATCTTCACCAATGAGGCTCATAGCGGATCATACTCCCAAGGGCTCACCAGCATTGACGCCATCGAACAGCGTTCCGGATGGGACTTCTTTGCCAACGTGCCCAAAAACCTGCAGGATACGGCAGAGAGTTCCTCCACCGCGCTTTGGTAATGTCTGTTTTTTGCTATCTTTGCAGCCTAATGTACTTTAACTGAACCTGTTTGATATGAAAATGAACATTCCCCTGATGGCTACGCTGCTGGGCTTGTCCCTGATTGTGTGCCCGCTCATGTACATCTACGTGGGTCCCGCGCTGGATGCAGCGCAGCTTGCCACCCTCAAAACACTGGGCATCATCTGCGCCTGCAGCGCCCTCTATTGCTTTGTGGTAGGTGAGCTCACCGGCAACAATTCCCAGATGGACAAACTTTGGAGCCTCCTTCCCATTGCCTATACCTGGATTATCGCCATCAACGGCGGCATGCAGCTCCGCCTGGTGGTAATCGCCATCCTGGCCACCCTGTGGGGCTGCCGCCTCACCATGAATTTTGCCCGGAAAGGAGCCTATAAGCTCAAATTCTGGGAGGGCGAAGAAGACTACCGCTGGAGCGTGGTGCGAAACGGCGCCCCCTTCAAGGGCAACCGCCTGGCATGGGGCCTGTTCGACCTGTTCTTTATTTCCATCTACCAGAATGCGCTGGTCCTGATGACCACGTTCCCGGCGCTGGTGAGCATGAACTCCACCGTCCCCTTTGGCTGGGTGGATGTACTGGCCGCCGCCCTCATGTTCTATTTCATTGCCCACGAGACCATTGCCGACGAGCAGCAGTGGGCCTTCCAGACCACCAAGTGGAAGATGATTAACGCGGGCCAAAAACTGGAGGAACTGCCGGCTCCGTACAACAAAGGATTCAACACAAACGGTCTGTGGAGCCACAGCCGTCACCCCAACTACCTGGGTGAACAGGGTACCTGGTGCGCCCTGTACATCTTCTCCATCGGTGCCGGTGCGGGCATTTTCAACTGGAGCATCATTGGTTCACTGCTCCTGATTGTGCTCTTCCTGGGCAGTTCCGCCCTGGCAGAGGAAATCAGCTCCGGCAAATATCCGGAATACGCCAAATACTGCCAGGCCGTTCCCCGGTTCTTCCCCGGAAAGAAATACAACGGATAAGAAAAAAAGCGGGGACACCCCGCTTTTTTTATTTTGCCTTGATTAAATATTCCGTGGAAATGCCGCCGAATTCTTCCAGTACCATTCTGGAAAGCTGGCCGTTTTTCTTGTAGTCCAGTTCCATGCCGGAATAGCCTTTGGGCTTGGCGTGGCGTACCTTGATGACCACGTGCTTGCCGCCGTCTTTGTTGTCCGACACGGTGCAGTCTGCATTGAGTTCCTCCGCAATGGTTTCATATTTTCCGGCAAGACCATAGATGATGGCATTGCTTTCCACCTTGATGGACTTGTTGTTCTCCCGGTTTACATCCAGTGCCACACCGCGCATGTCCATACGCAGATACGGTCCGTCAATGATAAAATAGTCACCGTCCGGTTTGGTATAGAGCATGGCCAATTGGTCAGGGGCGGTGAAGGTGATGGTGCCCTCGCTCTTGATGACACGGCCGGAAATTTTCAATGTTTTAGCCTGGGTAAACGTGCCTTCCAGGTTCTGTGCTCCTGCGGCAATACCGAAAAGAAGCAGCGCAAATGTAAGGATTTTCTTCATAGCAGGAGTTTTTCGCTGCAAAAACAATGCCCGTGCGATTTTGACATTTTGTCAGTCTCCTCCAGCGGGCGCGATTGTTGATAAGGGGAAATTGATTATTTTTGTATTCATGCAACTGAAAGTTACCGAAGACCTCAATCTGGTCATTAAATACGCGCGGGAGGAAGCCATGCGCACGGGCAGTTACGGCATCGGCCCGGATCATCTGTTCCTGGGCATCATTCGCCACGAGGACAATCCTGCGTTCAAGGCGCTGCAGGACCTGGGCATTGAGCCGGCAGACCTTAAAGCTTTTATCGACCAGCGCATTTTCACCAACGAGACCATCCCGTACGAGCAAATTGACAACATCAGTTTCTCGCGCCAGGCGCAGAACGTGCTCAGTATCACCGTCATGGAGGCCACCCGGCTCAAGAGCCCGGCGGCGGCGCCCCAGCATCTGCTGCTGGCCCTGTGCCGCACCACGGAAAGCTACGGGCAGGTGTACCTGCGCTCACATGGGATAGACTATGGCCGACTGCTGGCCTACATGGAGGATGAGGGCCTTCTGCACCCGCAGCAGCAGGAGCAGGACGAGGAGAGCCCCAAGCAGCCTTCACAGGGTCCGGATGAAGAAACGTCCGACGAGAAAAAACTGGACATTGAGGAGTTTGCCTATGACCTCACCCGCGCCGCCCGGGAGGGGAAACTGGATCCGGTAGTGGGCCGCGACACGGAAATTGCCCGCGTCATTGAGATTCTGGGCCGGCGTAAAAAGAACAACCCCATGCTCATCGGCGAGCCCGGCGTGGGCAAAAGTGCCATCGTGGAAGGCATTGCCCAGCGCATCGCCACCGGCGACATCTCCGCCGCGCTGGCCAAAAAACGCATCCTGTCCCTGGATATCGCCTCCGTCGTGGCCGGTACCAAATACCGGGGCGATTTTGAAAAACGCCTCAAGACCATCATCA